>JANLWZ010000062.1:0-1793 GCA_031364865.1 Elusimicrobiota bacterium | reverse complement strand
GGGTCATTCCTCGACGAAGAGGACCTTTCCGGCATTTGCTCAAGAAAAAACTTGAGACGCATCCAGCCCTGTTTGGCACTTACCAGTTTGCGATGGACCTCTCGCTGGGCATCGCTCAGCAGATGTTTTACCTGAAGCCCGATGTCTATGAAGATGAAATTCAGCACGCAATGCAACGCTGGGTCAAACCCGGCATGACCGTCCTCGACATCGGCGCCAACACCGGCTTCTTTACCCTGCTGTTGGCCAAGTTCGTTGGGTCAGAGGGACACGTGTACGCCTTTGAACCTTTTTACCGTAATTACGCCTTGCTGACCTCCAATGTAAAGCGTAACGGGCTCTCTCAGGTGCACTGCATTCAGAAAGCTCTTTCCAATAAAGCCGGTGCCGATGCGCTGGCCATTGATACACGCAATGACGGAGGACACGCTCTCATGGGCGGCCGGCCCGTCTTATCAGCAGACGCTAAACCGGAGGGACGCGAACTTTATCAACTCGAGACTACGCTTCTAGACACTTTTCTGGAGGAAAATAAAATCACCAAGGTTGACCTGTTGAAGATCGACGTGGAAGGCGCGGAGACGTTGGTTTTCGAGGGAGCTGCGGAACTGCTCAAACGTCCTGATGCACCGATCATCTTATGTGAGGTTGGCGATATCCTGCAGATCAGGTTTGGCAAAACTGAAAAAGATCTCCGGCAGCTGCTGCGTGGGTTTGGCTATCAGTGCTTCCGCTTGGAGGGTGATTTTTCGATGATTCAGGAAGGCGATGCGATTGACGGTGTGGCGAACGTGCTTTTCCGGAAATGAACGACTAGTTCAGCGAAGCTTCATCCGTACGAGTTGCCGTCCGAGAAGAGACAGGTAAACCACATTGCCGAGCAGGTAACGCCGCCAGAGCCGTGACGGTTCCCGCCAGAGTCTATACAACCATTCCAGCCCGACTTTTTGAAGCGTTGCAGGGGCTCGCGGAACGCGACCCGAAAGAAAATCAAAGGCCGCTCCCACACCGATACAAACGGGGACCTTGAGTTTTTCAAGGTTGTCCGCAATCCATTTTTCCTGCTTCGGAGCGCTCATGGAAACGAACAAAATGTCCGGCTGTGCTTCGTCGAGGCGTTGAATGATCGTGGCGGTTTCTTCGGCCGAGAGCTTGTCAGAAAAGGAGGGGCTGAACATGCCGGCGATCGACATGTTCGGCCATTGCAGGAGAAGGACGTCTTTCAGTTTCGATAGATTTTCAGGTGTACTGCCCAGGAAATACAAACGGTATCCCTTTTCCGCGGACAACCGGCAAAGTTCTTTCGTGAGATCTGGCCCAGCGACGCGTCCGGGAATCTTCAGATTGACCCAGCGGGCTCCCCAGATGATGGACATGCCATCCGCGAGAACGAGGGACGCACCTTTCAGCAGACTGTTGAGTTCACGATCGCCCTGAGCCAGGGAGACTGTGTAGGCATTGGCCATGCAGACCTGATGAGGTTCACGCTTCTGAATGAACCGCTCGATGGTCTCTACCGCTTCCTGCAGGGTCAAACAATCAAAGCCCACGTCCAGCACGGGAACACGCTCGAAGACGTGCGTTTGATCGACGTCCACAGATGTGGATGGCCGAACGGTCGTAAGAGGGGTCACCACGGAGATGATTTCAGGCGTCATAAGGAGTGATTATATCCTTTTTGCCAAAAGCTCTTGATACAAGCTGAGACGAGAGGTCAAGAAGCTTTCTTTTGAATAACGTTCGTGCGCATGGCGTTGCGAAGAGGTGCGCAGACTAACTTGGGGGGTGCTCAA
>JANLWZ010000166.1:0-5410 GCA_031364865.1 Elusimicrobiota bacterium | reverse complement strand
GCAAGCATCTGGGAAAGCGCCTCGTGATTATTGGAGAAGGTCAGGAGGCCAAGGCACTACGCGACCAAGCGGGGGAACATGTCGAATTTCTCGGCTGGCTCACGGCGGACAAATTGCGGGAGTACTACTCGCGCGCCAAGGCACTGCTTTTTCCGGGAGAAGAAGATTACGGGATCGTCCCCGTAGAAGCCATGGCAGCCGGCTGCCCGATTATCGCGTTCCACAAGGGGGGAGCACTTGAAACTGTAGAAGACGGCAAGACCGGTCTCTTCTTTACTGAACCCACCTCGGCGGCACTTCAAAGCGCACTTACGCGATTTGAAGGTATGACTTTTAACCCCAAGATAATCCAGGATCATGCTCGCCGTTTTGATCGAAAACAGTGCGTCAATGCTTTCAAATCCTATTTCATTGAATACCAAAACGAAATGTCTTAAAATCCAGAGTCATGAAACGACAAACATTCCGTCTCTCCTTTTTAGCCAGCTTGGTTTGCCTTGATCTGGGCGGACTAACGTTAGCTATGGAAGGCTCCTATTGGACGCGCTTTCTTTGGGCGCCTTTTTTACGCATCTTTCCAGCCATTAAAGGAATTCCACCGCTCGATCTCTATCATCAAGGTCTATGGGCGCTCTTGCCGCTGTGCATTTTCGTTTTTCTTTATGCTGGACTCTATAACGATGTGCTCGTCAGCGCCTATGACGAATTCATCTCCGTCTGCCGCGGCGTCCTGCTCTGTTCATTTCTCGTGATGGCCATGACCTTCGCGATTCACGGGACAGAATATTCGCGCCTCACCATCGGTCTATGGGCGATCTATAGCGTCGTTCTGATTTATCCCCTGCGAGAATTCGACAAGATGATCTTTCGCAGATTCCTACTGTGGCTGGCGGGTCCGGAGAGGGTCCTGGTCATCGGCAAGGGCAAGGCCATGGACGCCATCCGGCACGTGGCCAGCAAGCAACCCTTTGTACAAACAACATTTCTCGAGTCTCTGCCCGATGATGAGTCTTTCAAACAGCGTCTTAAATCGCACCAAATCGCGGAAGTCGTGCTTCTGCAGGGACACATCTCTTCGGCGACCATTCTGGACACAGCCAAGATCTGTGAACATTACGGAATACCCTGCCGTGTCGTCCCTGATCTGCTTGAAATGCGGCGCGGAGAAATTATCATGGACGGTTTTTGCGGGCTGCCCACCTTTGCCATTCGCTCGCTCTCGCTCTATGGCACGAATTACGTTCTTAAGCGCAGTTTCGATATCTTTTTAAGCACCATTATCCTGGTGACGTTTTCGTTACCCCTGCTCGTGATCGCGGTTCTAATCAAACTCGACAGTAAAGGCGTCGTGTTTTATACCCAGTACCGTATGGGTTTTCACGGCAAGAAATTCCGGCTTTACAAATTCAGAACGATGGATGCCGACGCCGATGATCACATCGAAGAATTAAAAAAACAAAGCGATCGTCCGGGTCCTGTTTTTAAGATGAAGAACGATCCACGGGTCACTCGCGTGGGACAGTTCCTGCGCAACTTCAGTTTGGATGAGCTCCCTCAGATCATCAATGTCCTAAAAGGGGACATGAGCCTTGTCGGACCGCGACCTCAGGTGCTCTGGGAAGCCGCTGCCTATGATGAACACGCTAAACGACGTCTGCGCATTAAACCCGGCATTACTGGTCTCTGGCAGGTCAGCGGCAGAGCCGCGCTCAGCTATGAAGAAATGATCAATCTCGATATTTTTTATTTGGAAAATTGGTCCTTGGGCCTGGATCTGAAGATCCTGATCCGAACCATTCCCGCTATCTTTGCGAAAGAAGGCGCGTACTAATGAATATTCTCGTAACCGGCGGCGCCGGATTTATTGGCTCTCATATTGTGGACGCCTATGTCGCGGCCGGCCACGAGGTCACCGTCCTCGATGATCTATCCACCGGCAAGAAACAGAACGTCAACCGTAAGGCGAAGTTGGTCGTTTCCGATATTCGCGATCCAAATATCAGCACCTTGTTTGGCCAGGAACGCTTTGAGATCGTCAATCACTTGGCCGCTCAGCTGGATGTACGCAAATCTGTGCAGGATCCTTTCTTCGATGCTTCCGTCAATATTCTGGGAACGCTGCGTTTGCTCGAATGCTCGCGATCCTATGGTGTGCGTAAGTTTATTTTTTCGTCGTCGGGCGGCACGATCTATGGCGAATGCAAAGAACCCGCGCGCGAAGAAGATCCTTCGCGGCCAGAGTCTCCGTATGGGTTCAGTAAAGCGGCCGCCGAACGTTACATTCAATTCTATGGACAGACGTTTCGGCTGCCTTACACGATCCTGCGCTATGCCAATGTTTACGGTCCCAGGCAGGATCCGCATGGCGAGGCTGGCGTCGTCGCCATCTTTTCAGGAAAAATACTTCAAAAGCAGCCGGTGACGATCTTTGGCGACGGTTCGCAAGAGCGCGACTATGTGTATGTTCACGATGTCGTCAGTGCCAATGTCAGCGCGTTGACGAAAGGCGAAAATGCCGTAATTAACATCGCCACCGGCGTCCCTACGAGCGTCTTATCGCTTTACGAAAAAATGGCAACGGTGGAGAATTTCAGTGGCAAACCCGCGATGGCCCCTGCTCGCGTCGGCGAATTGACGCGGAGTGTGCTTCTCTTTGAACGCGCGAAAAAGATTCTGGGCTGGAAACCCGCTGTAACACTTGAGAAGGGATTGTCAGAAACCATCCAGTCGTTCCGTAAGTCTTCGTGAAATTCCGGCTGTCCAAACAATTAAAACGTGTGGTCAAGCCCTGGGGCTGGGAAGTCTGGTATGCCCACTCCAAGCACTACGTGGGAAAGATCATCTATGTAAAAAAGGGGAAACGCCTCAGCAAGCAATATCATCGTTTTAAGCACGAGACTATTTTTTCTGACCGCAGCAAATGGGTGCTGGAGATCGCAGGACGCAAGCGCGTGATGCACCCGGGCGATGCGATGGCGATCAAACCTCGCGTGATACATCGCTTTACGGCCCCTTACGAAGACGCCTGGCTCTATGAAGTCTCCACCCCGCAGGTGAAAGACGTGGTCCGCCTTGAAGACGATTATGGGCGATAACGCTATTCACTTTGGAACCGACGGCTGGCGCGGCATCATTGCCGATGACTTTACGTTTGATAACCTGCGTAAAGCAGCCTCCGCCGCTGCCAGCTACATGAAAAACCACTCGCCCCTTGGCAGCGGCAAAGTCCTGATCGGTTATGACCGGCGCTTTCTATCACGTGCCTTTGCCGAAGCAGCGGCCCGGATTTTTCTTGCGCGCGGCATCCCGACAGAGATTTCCCTGACGCCTATGCCGACACCCGCCGTATCCTTTAGCGTGGTCCATCACAAAGCGTCCTGGGGAATCATGATCACGGCGAGCCATAACCCTGCGCTTTACAACGGATTTAAGATCAAGGAAGCACGCGGCCGTTCCGCCCCCCCGGAAGTCACGCACGAGATCGAAGCCTTTGCCGCTGTCGAAACCGCGCCTCAGGGCAGTGCAACGGCACCGCTTACGACTTTCGATGACCGGGCGGACTACGTTCGCCACATCAAATCCCAGATCGACGTAAAACTGCTGCGCTCCTACAAGAAAACAGTGGTGTTTGATTATCTGTATGGGGTTGGCGCAGGTATTCCTGAACGGGTGCTCGCAGGATCTTCCGTGAATTGCCTCGCACTTCATGCGTCCGTAGATCCACTTTTTGGCGGACTCCATCCGGAGCCGATCGAAAGCGAACTTCAGGAGCTCTGCAAAATGGTGCGGCAGAAAAAAGCCGCTGTCGGCATTGCTTTGGACGGCGATGCGGACCGTCTGGGTGTTGTTGATGAAAAGGGAACTTATCTTACGCCTCATCAGGTTTTCCCAATGCTCGTGCTGCATTGCATAGAACATAAGGGTTGGCGTGGAAAAATCGTCCAGGCCGTTTCGCTCGGCTATCTCAGCGAACGTATCGCACGCGAATATGGTCTTCCCTTCGAAGAAGTGCCCGTAGGCTTCAAACACGTCGCGGAGCGCATGCTCCAGGACGACTTTCTCGCCGGCGGCGAAGAATCCGGTGGATACGCCGTGCGCGGAGGACTTCCTGAGCGCGATGGGATATTGAACGGCCTGCTCTTTATTGAAATGCTGGCCGCCAAAAAACAGTCACCCTCACAGCTTTTACGCGCCATCGAAAAACGCTTTGGCAGAGCCTGCTTCAAACGCATCGACATCCACGTGCAAAAGCCGATCTGGGACCGCGTTCAATTCGGGCAGGATACGTCCTCCCGCGTGCCTGAGCGCTTGGCATCAGAGGCCGTTTCTGAAGTCCGTACCCGTGACGGCGTCAAGGTGATTCTCAAATCCGGCTCATGGGTGCTCTTGCGCCCCTCCGGTACCGAACCGCTGATACGCACGTATGCCGAATCAGAGTCACCTAAAAAAACAGCCTGCCTGCTGGAATGGGCGCAAAAGGCCGTAGGCGCATGAGAGTGCGCGCCATGGTGATGGCCGCAGGAGCCGGTACACGTCTGCGTCCGCTGACGGATGAGGTTCCCAAGCCGCTGGTGCCGATCGCCAATCGTCCGGTCATGGAGTACACGATTGAAAATTTAAAAAAACATGGGATTACGGACGTTGTCCTTAATCTCCATCACCATCCCGAGCTCATTAAAAAGCATTTTGGCAACGGAGGCCGCTGGGGGATGAAGATCCGTTATTCCTATGAACCCAAACTCATGGGGACGGCGGGCGGCGTCAAAAAGGCGTCTGCGTTTTTTAACCATCAGACTTTTCTGATCACCTCGGGGGATGGCCTAACGGACATCAACTTCACTCAGCTCGTGTCCTATCATCAGCGCAAAAAATCAGTCGCCACGCTGGCCATCAAGAATATCGACTCCAAATTTGATTACGGCGTCACGCTCACGCATTCCGATGGACGCATCAAAGAGTTTGTGGAAAAACCGCAGTGGGGGGATGTCTACTCCAGTCAGGTGAACACCGGCATTTATGTTTTCGAACCGCAGGTGCTTTCGATGATCCCGGCCGGCAAAGTGCATGACTTTGGGCATCAAGTCTGGCCGGCACTTCTGAAACAAAAAAAACCCATTTTCGGACAGATCATCACGTCTTATTGGTGCGATGTCGGCAACTTTGGGGAGTATCAGCGCGCACAGCACGATATCCTCGAAGGAAAATTATCGTTCAAGGTCCCCGGCCGGCAGATTCGCAAAGGCATTTGGGTGGAAGATGGCGCTCACATCGAACGCGGCGCCAAGCTGGAAGGACCGTGCCTGATTGGAAAAGGGACGCGGATCGCGAAGGGAGCTGTCATCGGCCCTTATGCCGTGATCGGCCACAACGTCCGCATTGGTTCTCAGGCATTGCTTCGGCACTGCACGCT
>JANLWZ010000012.1:0-2150 GCA_031364865.1 Elusimicrobiota bacterium | reverse complement strand
TAGAGAAAGCGAAAGAATACATTCGCTCCGGCGATTTAATCCAAGTGGTCCTGTCGCAGAGATGGGAAGTGCTGCCAAAAGTGTCGCCTTTCCAGGTGTACAGGGCGCTCCGGATGGTCAACCCCTCCCCCTACATGTACCTGCTGCATTTTCCTGAAGTCGATCTGGTGGGTTCGAGTCCGGAACTTCTCGTTCGCAAAGAAGGCGATCGCGCAGAGACACGGCCGATCGCTGGCACACGACGCCGTGGTGTCTCCGCCGCTGAAGATGCCGTACTCGCCAAAGAGCTGCAGAATGACCCCAAAGAGCGCGCGGAACATCTCATGCTTGTAGATTTGGGCCGCAATGATCTTGGCCGTGTCTGCGAGCCTGGGTCGGTCAAAGTGCCGGAACTTATGACCATCGAGAATTATTCTCATGTGATGCATCTCGTTTCCTCCGTCACAGGCCGCCTCTCGCAGGAGGCTAATGCTTTCGATTTATTCCAGGCTTGTTTTCCTGCCGGTACGGTCTCGGGAGCGCCGAAGATCCGTGCGATGCAGATCATTGATGAATTGGAACCTTTCCGCCGGGGTCCTTATGCAGGCGCGGTCGGCTACTACTCCTATACCGGCGATATGGATATGGCGATCACGATTCGAACGATGGTCTTCCGCAAAGGCAAAGCGTTCATGCAGGCAGGCGCCGGTATCGTTGCCGATTCGGTCCCGGAACGCGAATATCAGGAGTGTCAGCAAAAGGCCGCCGCGCTCTTTGCCGCGGTCCAGAAAGCGCAGGAGCTCGTATGATTGTGATGATCGACAATTACGACTCCTTCACCTATAACCTCGTTCAATATTTTCAGGAAATGGGCCAGGAAGTGCGGGTCTACCGGAACGATGCCATCACCATGAAACAGATCGAAGACTTGAAGCCCGCGCATCTTGTGATCTCCCCGGGACCGGGTGACCCTTCGACGGCTGGCATCTCTGTGGAAGCTATCAAACATTTTGCGGGAAAAATCCCCGTGCTTGGGGTCTGCCTTGGCCATCAATCGCTCGGGCATGCGTACGGAGGCAAGGTCGTTCGCGCCGTGCGGCTGATGCATGGCAAGACGTCGCCCATTTATCACGATGAAAAAACACTTTATTCTACGCTGCCCAAACCTTTCACGGCCACACGGTATCATTCACTGATCGTAGAGAAGGCGTCGCTGCCCGATTGTCTTGAAGTCAGCGCCTGGACACAGGAAGGGGAGATCATGGGACTCCGGCATAAATCGATCGAGGCACTGGAAGGTGTCCAGTTTCATCCGGAATCTATTTTGACGGAAGAAGGCAAAAAACTGCTGGCAAACTTTCTTACTCTGGAGATCTCAAAATGATCGCGCGTCCTTTGCTTCATAAACTGCTCGAACGACGAGCTCTCACAAAGCCTGAAACCAAAGAGCTTTTCAGCGCCATTATGAGAGGTGAACTGTCGCCCGTTCTGCTTGCTTCTGTTCTGTCGGCGCTGCGCGTTAAAGGAGAATCGATTGATGAGCTCACCGGCGCCGCCGAGGCGATGCGTGAGGCGGCGCTCCCCGTGACCTTCGACAAGCGGCCCCTGGTCGATACCTGCGGGACCGGCGGTGATGGCAAAAGTATTTTTAACATTTCTACAGCCGCTGCTTTTGTCGTAGCAGGAGCCGGATTTGCCGTAGCAAAACATGGCAATCGTTCGGTGTCATCGCAATGCGGTTCTGCAGATGTTCTGGAAGCGCTCGGCATCCCTATGGCGGAAACACCTGAGATCGCAGAGAAGTGCCTGAAGGAAGCAGGGCTTGCTTTCCTGTTTGCGCCGGCGTTTCATCCTTCGATGAGACATGCCGCACCCATACGGAAAGAGCTGGGGACGCGCACGATCTTTAATCTTCTGGGACCGCTCTCCAATCCTGCGAAGCCAAATGTTCAGCTGGTCGGCGTCTTTGACCCCAACTGGCTGCGGCCTGTGGCTGAAGTCCTCAAGCGCCTGGGATGCGAATCCGCCTGTGTCGTGCATGGCCAGGGAGAAGATGAAATTGCGCTCTCCGGTCCTACAGACGTCGCAGAGCTTTATCAGGGCAACGTAAAATCCGAAACGTGGAGACCGGAAGACTTTGGCTATAAAACCCAGGCACGCGAAGAATCTTC
>JANLWZ010000006.1:0-16198 GCA_031364865.1 Elusimicrobiota bacterium | reverse complement strand
AGCGTATGCAGGAAACCGTCCTCGCCGTCACCGAAGCCCTATCGACGAAGCCCTGATAAGTTTTAGAATAGACCCATGCAGATTGTTGAGTTTCTCGCGGTCGGCCTTGCTGCCGGCTGGATTATGGGAAAGGCCCGCCAGCATAAAGGCAAGAGTCACGGACTCATCAAAAGCCTGATTGTTGGCGTCATTGGCTCCATCATCGGCTGGCATATGATGGGTTTATTAAAAGTCGAATCCCCCAATCTTTTAACGAAACTCGCGATGGCCGTCCTGGGATGTGCTGTGTTCTTCTTTATCGTGGGGCTATTCACCGGAAAGAAAAAAAAGAAATCGGACGAGGACGGTTTCCTGCATACGCTGTTCGTAGAGCGGGCGCTGTGGAGCAGAATGAACGGCCGGCGACAGGACGACAAAGGACTTCCCTTGATCGCGCAGAACGCGCGACATGTCGTCCGTATGGAAACCGCCGACGACGAGAATCCTGGGATACGTGGACGCGGGGGCTATTTGCATGGCCAGCTTCATGAAGGCCGCACTGCGCATACGCGCGAGCCTGTAGAATTCCAGAGCCTCTTCCATGACCTCCGTCAGATTAGGATTCGAGCGAATCAGGTCTTTGTACATGAGAAATTCTTCGTATTCCTGCGAGGTAAGCTTCAAGCGCACCAGTTTTTCAAGCAGCAGGAGGCTCTTGTCGGCGGCTCCGGGTCCGGATATCCCGAGCATCTGCCTTTGTTGACGCAGAAAGGAAATATCTTGCAGCGCTTGATCCCTCTTCTGAAGAACGGCTTTATATGCCATGACATTCCGTTTATACAAGGCAGGTTCTTCCAGGCCGAAGATCTGAAAAGGGGCCAGTGGCGGGTTGCTCCACTCTTGCTCCATGATCTGAAGAGCGGCCAGCTCAGGACCCGACAGATCGCCATCATAGACTAAGCGTCGTGTCATCGCCGGCAAAACTTGCTTAGGGATGCGGTGAAAGAGCGAGAGATCCAGAGACGTGAATGCTCCTTCCATGAAGACTTTGCTCACACCCCAGTTGTGGTAACCGTGCAGCACGAGCGATGCGATGCGCGCCTGCACTTCTGGATCTCGGTGGACATCCTGGATGAGGATAAAATCGGGACTGTGCATCGCGGTCGCGTGAATGTAATAGATGCGGGAGGCTTTACGGGTCGGGAGATACCGCGGTTCCTGCTCATCTGTCCAGGAAGCATCTACCACACGAGCAAGGGATGGGGACACACCGATTTTTTTCTGCGCCGTTACCAATTCATCAGAGGCTACAGAAGGATGAGCAGCAGCAAGTACAAAAATGAGGGAGGAGCCGACGACCCCCCATGTTCTGATCGACATGCGCAGAGTGTAGGAGTCTCGTTTCGTTGCCTCAATCAAACAAACGACTCAATAATACGCATCAAAAGACCTATTCGTTTTACGGGTCTCTCCTGAACGCTTATAAAGGATGCTATTGGAAGGACTGCTTGGAGTGCTGTAGACGTGATTGCGCCAGGTGATCCTGCGCTCGGACATTGCGCGAAAGAACTTCAGAAAGCGGAAGAGCCAACGACATCAGCAGGAGACGTCTCTCTGCGGTGAACGCGGATTTTACTTTTGAGCTTGCCATCAGGATAAGCCCATGAAGGACGGGTGCAGACTTTTCATATTCGAACAAGGGCACGACAACGCCTGCGACGCGATTCTCCCAACCGAGTTGGAGATCTTTTAATTCCGTAAGGACCTGCTGAGGTTCGAACCACCAGGGGTCAGGCGATGCGGCGACCTTGCTGAGGAGAAAATGGCCTAAAGGAATAGCCGCAAGATCGTGGCGGACGGGAAGGCTCTGGAGCGCTTCGAACTCCTCCCAATAAGCACTCCTCTGATAAAAAACGATGTCGTCCAAACCTTCCAGCGAGCTTTTTAAAAAATCCATCGTGGCGGTGAGCTGTTCAGGGAAAGGCTTCTGGGAACCCAGGATGCGTCCGATCCCGTAGATGACCGAGAGTTCATGATTGGTTCGATGGAGCCTCACCAGCGTTGTTTTTAAAAGAGAGAGTACCAGGGGGTGCGACATTTCCGGATGCGCTTTGAGCCATTGTCTGAAATCGGGCCCGCGAATGACCAGCAGTTCACCGTCGAGCGATGCGGAGGCCATCGCCACGCGCGAACTTTCCTCAAAGATGGAAGATTCGCCGAACAGCTCACCGGGACCTACGATGCCGAGGATTTTCTTCGGGAAACGCCTGTCGGTGGAGACACGCTCAATCGCCACTTCTCCGGCAAGAACGACAAAGAAATAAGGCGACGGCTCTCCCTGACAAAAGATGGTCTCGCCTGCCCGCACGAGACGAATCGCGCAAAATCCGGCAAGTGTATCCAGCACTGGATCTGCTAGTCCGGCGAACTCCGGCAAGGTCTTGATGCGATCTTTAATGTTCTGCGTCATCGTGCACGTTACGCCGCAAGGGCAGGCGCTGAACCGCCGTTTCGAATAAGCTCAGGGCGATTGGATTTGGCGAGGGCATCTTCCATGGAGACCAGGTTACGCTTCACGAGCTCCGCCAGCGCTTTGTCCAGACTGATCATGCCCACGCGCGCACCGGTGTCGATAGCGCCGTAAATCTGGTGCGACTTTCCTTCGCGGATGAGATTAGAGATGGCGGAGGTGACCACCATGATTTCTCGAGCCGCGATTCGCCCCTTAGAATTAAACCTCTGGATGAGTGTCTGACAGACCACCGCTTTTAAAACATTGGCCAGCTGAATGCGCACCTGCTGCTGCTGGTGCGCAGGAAATACATCGATGATGCGGTCCACGGTCTGGGCGGCGTCCGTCGTATGCAGCGTGGCGAAGACGAGGTGTCCGGTTTCCGCCATGACGAGGGCGGCATTGATCGTTTCGAGGTCCCGCATTTCTCCGATCATGACGACATCCGGATCCTGCCGGAGCGCATGCTTGAGCGCCGTGGCAAAATTATGAGACTGCTGGCCGATTTCTCTCTGGCGGACAATCGAAAGCTTATTTTCATAGATGAATTCGATGGGATCTTCGATCGTCAGGATATGGCATTTCCGCTTCAAGTTGATGCTGTTGACCAGGCAGGCGAGCGTCGTCGATTTCCCGGAACCCGTGGGCCCCGCGACGAGGACAAGCCCACGCGGGAGATTAGCCAGCTCCGTGATGGCCGGCGGAAGAGACAAGTCTTCCGGTGAAGGAATGCGGTTGGCAATGATGCGGAGCACCGCTTCGACGCCGTTTTTCTGCATCAGGATATTCGCCCGAAACCGAGCGATCTGCTCGACCGTCACAGAAAAGTCGAGTTCCCACTCTTTTTCAAAATGCGCACGCTGATCATCGGAAAGCAGCGTAAAGATCATGCGGCGCGATTCCTCAGCGGTTAACACGGGAAAATCGGGTATGACTTTCAGTTCCCCGTCGTGCCGCATCATGGGGGACTGACCGATCACCAGATGCAGGTCAGAAGCGCCAAGCTTTACGACGGCTTTTAAAATATCGATCATGTCCATAGAATCTCCTTTACTCCATCCGATACTGCGACTGCTCAGGCGGTCTCTTCTTCTGCACCCGAACATTGCCCTGCTCGTAGGACGTGATAAAGCGTTCGTCCACAATTCCATTGGCAGCGAGTTCGCCCAGAGCGCGGCCGAACGTCGTCATCCCATCGCGGAGTCCCATTTCCATGGCGGAATAGATCTCATGGACTTTCGATCCACGAATGAGATTGCGGACAGCCGAGTTGACCACCATGACTTCTCGCACCGCCACCAGCCCCTGGCCGCTGGCTTGAGGAATAAGAAATTGGGCAACCACGGCACGCAGGACGGCGGAGAGCTGGGCGCGGATCTGGGACTGCTGCTCGCCCGGAAAAACATCGATCATCCTGTCCAAGGCCTGCACGGCATCGTTGGAATGCAGCGTGGCAAACACCAGGTGGCCTGTTTCCGCGACGGAAATAGCCGCTGAAATAGTTTCCAGATCACGCATTTCTCCCACCATGACCACGTCAGGGTCCTGACGGACGACATACCTCAAGGCCGTTGCGTAGTCCGGAGCGTGGAGTCCGATCTCTCGCTGGCTCACGACGCAATTCTTATTGCTGTGGACGTATTCGATGGGATCTTCAATGGTGATGATATTGCCCTGGCGCTGCTCGTTGATGAGATTGATCAGGCAGGCTAGCGTCGTTGATTTGCCTGCGCCGGCGGAACCTGTGATGAGCACCAGGCCGTTTTTCAACGACGAAAAATCGGCAATCGTTTGCGATAAATGGATTTGTTCGGGTGACGGAATCTGTTTGGGAATGAGACGGAAAATAGCTTCTACGCCGGTCCGCTGAAAAAGCACATTGCCTCGGCAGCGTATGTCGCCCAGTTCGAACGAAAAATCGACACAAAACTCTTTGGACAACAATGTGCGCTGGCGATCGTTCAGGAGAGGAAGAATAAACTGCTGAATATCTTCGGAAGAGAGCACGTTGCTGCCGGCCATCGCACGAAGTTGATGGTTGACACGCAGAAGTGGCTGCACACCAGGAACGAAGTGCACATCCGAGGCTTTCTGAGCGGAGGCCGCACGCAAGAGCTCAATACCTTGCATGGGAAGAAGGTAACAGGAAAACGTTCGGATTTAAAGGGGTATTTTGATAATTACTTGAAGAAAATATCGGCCAGCCTCAGCCACTCCGGCGGAACGGTTTTTAGTTCCGCCGTTGCTTCAGCCAGAGAAACACCAACCACCTCATTACCGCGTAGAGCGACCATTTGTCCGAACTTACCTGACGCCACGAGTTCCGCGGCTTTAACACCCACGCGGGATCCCAGCATGCGGTCGAAAAGTGTCGGACTGCCGCCGCGCTGAACATGGCCGATCACGGCCGAACGCGTCTCAATCCCCGTCTCTTTTTCAATGATGTCAGCCACTTTTTCAGCAAGCCCGCGATTTTTGAGGAGCATATGCCCAAATTGATCAAGTGCTTCTCCCCCGGTTTCCATCCCTGGGAGTTCGACCGCTTCCGAGGTGACTACAATAGCCACCTGGTCGCGCGCATGAACTTCTTTCAAGTGCCTGCACATCGCTTTCACATCCGACTTTCGCTCCGGCAGAAGCACCCAGTCCGCCGCGGAGGCGATCGAGGTAAAGAGAGCGACCCAGCCCGCATGGCGGCCCATCACTTCCAGGACCATAATGCGTCGATGGCTGCGGCCCGTGTCGCGCAAGCGTTCCACCGCATCCACGGCGACGCTTGTGGCCGTATCAAAACCGAACGTGTAATCGGTTGCTGACAGATCATTGTCCATGGTTTTCGGCACGCCGACGACGGGAAGCTTGTGCTCCTTATAGAAGCGCG
Organism: Elusimicrobiota bacterium; assembly: GCA_031364865.1. Lineage (GTDB taxonomy): Bacteria > Elusimicrobiota > Elusimicrobia > 2-01-FULL-59-12 > 2-01-FULL-59-12 > JANLWZ01. The sequence continues at coordinate 10,826 of JANLWZ010000006.1, read as the reverse complement.
CCGCCACTCCCAGCGTGTCCTCGCCGCCCAGAGCCACCAGAGCGTCCAGCTTTAGTTTCTTGAAAGTGGCCAGGCACTTGTCTACGGCGCCTTCTTTTTTGAACGGATTCGTGCGCGACGTTCCCAGAATGGTGCCGCCTTTGCCGACAATTTCTTTCACCTGCGCCAAACCCAGAGGCTGCGTCTTGCCTTCGACTAGCCCACGCCAGCCTTCGGAAAGCCCAATAAACTCAAACCCTTTGTCGATTCCGGCCATCACACAGCCCCGAATGGCGGGATTCAGGCCGGGGCAATCGCCGCCGCCCGTTAAAATTGCAATCCGCTTACTCTGGGTCATGCGGATTTGACGCGGGAAGGACGACGCTTGGGGAATTTGTCGTTCTCGGCTTCGCGCCATGCGCCGAGGGAACGGAATCTCTGATACCGCCGGTCCAAAAGTTCTGTCGTAGAAAGTCCTTCGAGATGGTCGAGGTTTTTGAGGAGTTCGGCGCGCAGAGCTTCCATCGTCATCGCGGGATTGTGGTGCGCGCCGCCCTGAGATTCCGGAATAACGGTATCCACGATGCCGAGGGACTTGAGCTCCGGCGCCGTCAGGCGCAGAGCTACAGCGGCCTCTGCGGCGCGCGTGGCGTCGCGGAAAAGAATCGCGGCGCAGCCTTCCGGCGAAATCACGGAGTACCAGGCGTTCTCACACATGAGCAGCCGGTCACCCATCGCGATCGCAAGGGCGCCGCCTGATCCGCCTTCTCCGATCACGGTGCACACCATCGGCGTCTTCAGCCCGGCCATTTCTATCAGATTGAGCGCGATCGCGCGTGCCTGGCCGCGCTCTTCAGCGCCGATGCCAGGGTAGGCGCCGGGCGTATCAATGAAGCACAGCACCGGCCGCTTGAATTTCTCAGCAAACTTCATGAGCCTGAGCGCTTTGCGATAACCTTCGGGATGCGGCATTCCAAAATTGCGATGCATGGATTCCTGCACGGTGCGGCCCTTCTGCTGGCCGATCACGACGACCGGCCGTCCTTCAAAAAAAGCAATGCCCCCCACGATTGAAGCATCGTCCGAGAACGTCCGGTCGCCATGAAGTTCCATGAAATCTGTGCAGAGGGCCTTGATGTAATCCATCGTGTAGGGACGCTGCGGGTGGCGGGCAATCTGCACGCGCTGCCAGGGGGTCAGGGAACCGTAAATCTGCCGCCGGAGCGCTTCGCATTTTTCTTCGAGAGTCCCGATCTCGGCTGAAAAATCCATATGTTCTGTGGCGGCGCAGGAACGGAGCTCTTCGATTTTCGTTTCGAGCTCCGCGATCGGCCTTTCAAACTCCAGGGGGATAAAGTTATCAGCCATTAGAATGGAAAATTCGCCACATAGTTGATCCGCACAATGCGCTCTGCGCCGCTGTCGGCATCGCGTCCCACGTTACGCGCCGCCAGATCGATATTAAAGTAAGGCGTCACCCACATCCTGCCGCCAAGATTGAAACGGTTGTTCGGGCCATCCTGGACGTTGTCGTACTCCGCCATCAGGGCAAACGAAGGAATGAACTTCCAGGTCATCCCGAAAAATCCGAAAGGCGTACCGCTTTCATCCACCCGGGGCCAGTTCATGCCCGCATGGAGTTCCATATCCGGCAGGAATATTTCATGGCTGCCGACGAAATAGATGCCTCGTTCCTTCTGGAGAAAGTCATCGGTATCGTCCTGCCAGAGATATCCGGAATTGTCGAAGCCGAAGGCGAGCGCGGGAAGTATATCCGTGCCGTCAAAGGCTCGGAGTTTTAAGAAAAGCGACGGAGTGATCATATCCGGCTCGCCGCCGCCCACCAGATTCTGCGCATCAAGCGTGAAGCCTACATTGAGACGTTTAAAGGGTCCGAGAATGAGCCGCGAAGCCAGACCACCCTCAGAGTAAAGACGGAACGCGGTAGAAAAGGTTTTGGGTTCGAGGATGTCCGCTGTGGGGATATCCACACCTTCGATCATGGGACTTGTTTCACGGACAGCCGTTTCCGCCGCATCGCTGTCCGCATCTTTCTTCGCGGCGTCCTCAGCGAATACGGGCATGCTGGCCAGAGCGGCGATCATCAGATGAAGCGGTAGTTGTCGAAATAATTTCATTTGGCCTTCCTCATTTGTTCATGTCGCGCGCGCGCTTCTTGAAGCGCGATCCTGCTGTTGGCCGGCACCTGTTCATCCAAGGATTCCAAGATTTTCCCGGCTTCACTGTCTTTGCACCAGCCCAGCGTATCGATCGCCAGCAGGCGTACGGCGATATTCTCATCCAACGCGTAATCTTTCGCGATCTTAAATCCGGAATTATCTCCCAGTTTCATAAGAGCTCTGGCGGCGGAAACCTGTACGGTTTTCTCAGGATCTTTCAGGAGCTCGATCAGCTGCGTTTTCGAATTTTTCGCCCTGAGGTCCCCCAGCGTTTGAGCCGCCACAGCACGGACACTGGGATCAGCATCCTTTAAGAGAGGCTCCACCACGGGGATGGCCTGCGGGTCTTCCAACTGTCCCAGCGTATGCACAGCAGTCCGGCGAACGGCAGGATCTGAATCCTTGCATGCTGCTTCCACCTGAGGCCGTGCCTTGGGATTACGGTAATACCCGATTCCCGCCATCGCGGTCACACGGACTCCCATGACCGGATCAGAAATTGCTTTAGCGAGAGCATCCACAGCTTGGCCATCATTGATCTGACGGAGCGCGAGGGCGGCCGCCTCTCGCGTTTCAGCACTCGTATCGGTCGATAAAACTTTCGAAAGGGCTTCGCGAGCCTGCCTATATTTGAGATTCCCTAACCCCTGGACCGCAAGCATTCGCGTCATCGCATCCTTATCTGAGAGGGCCGTCATGAGTTCTCGGCCGGCTTTGTCCAGGTTGGATTGTTCCTGCATGGCCACTACCGCAGTCCGCCGTTGAACGAGCTCCTTGGAGGGCCGGCCTGGCGTCGCGGGCTTCTTAGCAGGAACAACCGCGGCCGTTGGCGGCTTGGCTTTTGGCTTCGGCTTGGCAGCAGGGGCAACTGTTTCCCCCCAAAGAGGCGCCGAAGCGGCCAAAAGTGCAATAGAAACGCTGAAAATAGGGGTTCGCATAGGCAAAAAATCCCGAAAAACGTATTCGGGAATGGCTGAATTCTACCTATTTTAACTTGGCTTGTGGAGGTCCTTCAGATTCCGAATTTGTGGGGCTTTTAAGGCAACAATCGCTACCGTGATCAGGGTCATGGCTCCTCCGAAAACGACGGAAGGTACAGTCCCCATAAACTTGGCAGCCACGCCGGACTCGAAGGCTCCGATTTCATTGGAAGAACCGATAAAGAGACCATTCACGGCGGATACTCTTCCCCGTAAAGCGTCAGGCGTATACGCTTGAAGGATGCTGTGCCGAACGACGACACTGATATTGTCGACCATCCCGCTAAAAATGAGCAGTGCGATCGAAATCCAGAATACTTTGGAAATGGCAAACGCCATCATCGTAAGACCAAAGAGGGCTACAGCATAGAGGAGGGTGCGGCCCACTCGGGCAAACGGAGGGCGGTAAGCCTGATAAATAGCCATCATGATCGCCCCGGCTGAGGGAGCCGCTCGCAATAAGCCAAGACCTTTGGGTCCGACATGAAGGATCTGGTCGGCATAGATGGGAAGGATGGCGTAGGGACCGCCGAAAAGGACAGCAAACATGTCGAGCGTCATGGCGCCCAGCAATACCGGGTTCGAAAAGACAAAGCGTAAGCCTACCCAAAGATCCTGCTGATAATGGCTTGGCCCAATTTCCACAGGAGGGAGCGGCCGGAGGCGGAATGTCGTAAAGACCGAAAAAAGGAGCAGGCCGGCGACTATCGAATACCCCGCGAAAGGACCTTTCCATGCATAGAGGATTCCCCCGATGGCTGGGCCGGCCACCGTTCCCACTTCCCAGGTGGTGGACAGCCAGGCCGCCGCACGCGAGTAGATCAGTCGTGGAACGGTAAGCTCGGAGAAGGCGAAGGAGGCAGGCCACATGAAGCTGCGGGCAAGTCCCGTGAACGCAATAACGCCATACATCACGCCCAGATTAGGAATCGATGTCCGGGACACAAAGATCAGCACGAGGGTGGCGCCCAGCATCGCGACCTGCGTGATGCCGATGATGCGGCGTTTCTCGTGAGCGTCCACATAGCGCCCAGCCCAAAGTGCAAAACTGAAGTACACGACCGCTTCCACCAGGCCGATGAGTCCGAGCGCGAGAGGATCCTTCGTGATCTGGTAGATCTGCCAGGAAACGATCAGCGCCTGCATCTGCGTCGCGATGGTCGCCGCAAAGCGACCCATTAAAAACCAGGAATAGCCGGGGACTCGAAGGACTTCAACACTTTCGGAAAAACCGTAGGAGGTTTTAGCCATGCATCATTTTTCGATATTCGGATTCGGTCATGAACGTGCGCGAGTCTTCGACGCGGTCCACATAGAGCATGCCGTTGATGTGATCGAATTCGTGCTGGAAGATGCGCGCGACAAAGCCGTCCAGCTTGCCCTGCATGCGCCGTCCTTCGAGATCGCTGAACTCAATCTCAATACTTTGATAACGGGGAACGCGCCCCCGAAGACCAGGAATGGATAAGCATCCCTCCCAATCCGTCACTCTTTTCTTGGAATGACGCACCAGGACGGGATTCATCATGGCGACCGGCTGGATGTGCGGTGCCTTGGGATAGCGTACGCTCGGCTCTGGCGCCACAATAAAAAGGCGCAGCGACTTACCTATTTGCGGAGCGGCAATACCGACACCGCGTGCTTTGCGCATCGTCTGGATCATGCTTTTCACGAGCGCGCGGAGCGACTTGGGCGGCATGTTTTTCACCGGGCTGGCCGCTTTTCTTAAGACGGGATTACCGAGTTGCGTGATGGGAAAAATCATGGAACTTAGGATAGCATAGCGCGTCTTTTTGCTAGAGTACTTTTGTGTCGTATTCCACCCGGCGCACTGACCTCATCGCACTCCTTTTTCTCAGCTTCAGCATTCTTTTATGGGAAATACTTTTAACGCGCCTCTACAGCGTCATGCTGTTCCACCACTTCGCCTTTGTAGCCGTGTCCGTCGCGATGTTCGGGTTGACCTGCGGCGCTGTACGTATTGCCTTCCAAAACGCTCCCGCTGGAGAAGATCAGCAGCGAGAACTTCTGGGCCAATATGCCCTTTGGACAGGTACGCTCATGATGTTCTCCGCCATCCTGCAAATTTCTATTCCTCCTTCCTTTGAAGGGCGTCACGCGCTTACTTGGACGCTCTTACGAACCTATGTCACTTCTGCCCTTCCGTTTTTTCCTGCCGGAGCCTATCTTGCTGTCTACCTGACACGATTTAAGGGTATAGGAAAGCTGTACGCCTCCGATCTCGCAGGCGCCGGACTGGCGTGTTTGTCCATGCCCATGGTCATCAGTACTTGGGGAGGACCAGGAGCAGTCTGCATCGCCGCTGCTGTGGCATGCCTGGCGGCGTGGTTCGCATTTCCCATCGCACGGGGCCGATCACGACTCCTCGCGCTCCTCTTCACCATTGGACTGATCTGTTTTGCCACCTGGAATATCCAGCGTCAGGCGTTTCGAATTCGCTGGCGCCAGCATGGCTTGCAGGAACAGCCACTCCATGAACGGTGGAATGCCTTTTCAAGAATTACCGTACGCGCGGCTGAGCATGCATCGCTGGGACGAGGTATCGATTCAAAATTGCAGGCGAATTTTTCTCCCGTTCAGCAACTTCGGCTTGAAATCGATTCGGGCGCTGGCACTGCGCTGGTGGAATTCAAAGGAGATCTATCGTCGGTCGACTTTTTGCGCTATGACGTCACCCACTTTGCGCATTACCTGCGTCCCGAAGCAAACGTTTTCATCATTGGATCGGGCGGCGGAGCTGAAATTCTTTCGGCACTGTTGTTCCACCAGAAAAGAATTGTGGGCGTTGAAGTAAATCCAGCCATTGTCGAAGCCGCTCATAAAACGTTCGGTGATTTTACGGGAAGACTGGACCGCTATCCCCATGTGCGCATCCATGCAGAGGAAGGCAGGTCGTATCTTGCAAGGAACCACGAACGCTTTGACATCATCCAGGCCTCGCTCGTCGATACTCTCGCGGCAACGTCCGCCGGCGCCTACGCCTTTGTAGAGAATGGTCTTTACACCAAAGAAGCTTGGACATTGTTTTTAGAACGTCTCTCGCCCGGAGGTGTTTTGTCCATCTCCCGCTGGCACACCAGCCATGATCGATTCTCGCCAGCCGTAAAGCGGTTAGTGGCCTTGGGCGAAGCCACGCTTCGCGACGCTGGCATTCAAGAACCGGCCCGTCACATGATGATCGTCCACAACTATGCCGACTTCAAGAATCCCGGCATCGCCACGCTGCTGCTTTCGAATTCTCCTTTTACAACAAAGGACATGTCTATCGCTCAGAAGAACGCCCGAGCACTCCATGCCGGCATCTCAGTGGCAGACACCCAGAAAAATCCCTGGTTGGCGTCTCCTGAAGGCTCACCCCCCACAGACAATAAACCCTATTTCTTTTTCAATGGCAGCCTGAGAGATTTCTCTTCATGGAAGAAACCTGCTGAACGAACGCTTCTGAGCTTGCTCGTCTTCACCCTGTGTCTCGCTCTGGCCCTCTGCGTTATCCCTGGACTTCTTCTGCGACAGCAGAATACCAGCATCTTCAGCAACGGGCGCCATGTGCTGGGACTCGCGTCCTACTTTGGCTTGATCGGCGCGGGCTTTATGCTGCTCGAGGTTGCATGGATGCAGCGCTTCGGCCTGTATCTCGGACACCCCACTTACGGCTTCACCATTATCCTGTTTGGCATCTTAAGCGCATCGGCATTTGGCAGCTTGTGTTTTTCCTGGTGGGGAGAAAAACTTGCCTCCATACTGACAGGCATGACCGTCCTATCCTTATTTGCTTTCGAAGTCGTCAGTCATACCGCGCTGCATGCAACGGCAGGGGCGTCTCTTTCCTTGCGCGTTCTCGTCACGGTTGTCCTGGTCACACCGCAGGCCTTTATGATGGGTTTTTGGCTGCCTCTCGGCATGAAATTCGCAGAAAAACATGCGCCTTTATGCCAAGCCTGGTATTGGTCCATCAACGGCGCGCTATCCGTCCTAGGGTCGATCATCGCTACCCTTTTCTGCCTGACGTTGGGCATTCAAGAGACGATTGCGGTGGGCGCGTTGTGCTACCTGTCTGCAGCGGTAATAGTTAGAGGTCTAGATCTGCTGAAACTTGATCGGAAGCATGGTTCGCGGAATGACTTTGAAATGATACGGCCTGAACGTTGACAGGGATGACTCTGAGCGAAACATGTTTTTGCTTTCTCGATAATAAACGATGAGCGCGTCTGCTGACGTGCGGGTTCCCATGAGTTCAAATCCTTTCGCTGCATCATGCGTCTGACCCGTTGAAATACCTACCACTTGGTAGCGCTCAAAATCGACGATAGGCACAGGCGTTTTCGATGAATGTCTTAGCCAGAGATTCTGCATCTGCTCAGGCGTGTCAATCACATACGTCCGGAATTTCCGAATTCCAGAATCCAATCCTCGCCATTCGACGAGTTCCGTTGGCGCTGCAGAGGGAGTACTTTCCGTATGCCATTCGACCACTTTAGTTTTTTCAACGGGCGCCAGGGGAGCGATGCCCACAGCCGGGGCGGGCTTGCGGGCGGTGGACGTAATCTTACCCGTCGATTTCTTTACGGTTTTGGACACGACTTTGGGATGAGGCTTTCCCGCGGAAGACTTTGCCGCTGCCTTCGGCGTTGGCGGCTTTACGGGCTTAGGAACGGCTTGATGGACTGACTTCACAGGCACCGATACCACGGGCGCTAGGGAGAGAGCTGGCGAGACGGCCTGCAGGGTCGATGTTACGACGTCATTCGATACAGGCGCCGGCTGGGTGATCGGCGGCGCCGGCGCATTGAAACGTTCGTCTTTCGCAGATTCGACTTTGGTCATGCCGCGAATCTTCTGATCTACGAGCGGCATTTCTCGGATGGGGGTCGGGGAATTCATGACGGGCAGCGGCAGGGTAATCCTGGCTTTCTTCATCTGCATCAGATCGCCCATGCGCCACCACACCACAGCCAGCAGCACGCTGATGGCGAGCATGAGTTTGAACGGCCCGCTGACCGTCCAGCCAGCGCTCTTTTTTTCTGGTTCTTTTATTTTCTGAACGATGGTGGAATAAAAGCCTGCCGGTACCGTGAGCATGGGCTGTTCTTGAATAATCTTGCGCAGCCGCGCGATTTCTTGAAAATGCTTCCCGCAGGGAGCGCATCCTTTGACATGCTCCACCACAGCGAGATGCTCCTGTTCAGGCAACAAGGCATCGACATAGTCGGACAAAAGATGCAGGACGTGTGCTGGCTTATTGCTCATAGACCTTTGCTGAGAAGAGGCGCTAGGATTTCGCGCAGTTTTTCTCTGCTGCGCGCAATTCTGGGCTTCACCGCACTTATGGGAACCTCCAGCAGCTTGCAGACTTCCTCATAAGATTTTCCGTCCATATCTCGCATGACGATGAGCGCACGGTCGAGAACCGCCAGAAAGGTGAGAGCTTTTTGGATCGCCTCGATTTCTTCCAGTCCTTCAATACCCATTTCGCCTTCAGGAGACGCGGCCGCGACGTCCACAAACTCGACGCTTTCCCCAGCCGTTGGCTCCTGAAACCATGCCACCAGGCGCACTTTTTCTTTCCAGAGTCCTATACAGATGCCGTATAACCAGGCCGCCACGCTGTTCTCCGCACGAATCTGCGCGTGCGTGGAGTAAGCTTTCACGAACGTCTCTTCTGCCAATTGCTGTCCTTCGACCGTATTGCCGGAGAGGCGTACGGCGAGCGTATAAATCATAGCTCCATGCACCCACATGACCCGCGCAAAGTGGTCTTTGAGCCTCGCCCCGGCTTCGTCTAATGCTTCGTCGCCTGTTTTTTCGTCTTGTTCTTTCATGACACGAGATTCCTGGGCTTTCCGGAAACATACGCTTCGATGTTCTGAATAATTTCTTCAGCCAAGACGTTCAGGGATTGGCGGCTGCTCCAGGCGACATGCGGTGTAACGATTAAATTAGGCACTTGCAATTCCAGCAGCGGACTCCCTTTCCTGGGCGGCTCTTCCGACAGCACATCGATGCCCGCGCCGGCGATCTCTTTCGCCAGCAGCGCCTCCGCGAGGGCGCGTTCATCCACCAGCCCGCCCCGGGCAGTGTTGATGAGAAGCGCAGAAGTCTTCATGTCGTGCAGCTCGCGTTCGCCCATCAGTCCTCTGGTATCAGGAGAAAGAGGACAATGCAAGGTGATCACGTCGGCGGCTTTTAAAACATCCTGAAACGCTGTGCGCCCCGCTCGAACTTCTTTGGCTCCTTTGTGCTCGCTGATGAGGATCTTCATGCCGAACACTTTCGCCCGGGCTTCCACCGCGCGCGCCAGCCGGCCGTAACCGATTAAACCGAGCACTGATCCGGATAGATTTTCGATGGGATAGTCGAGCATCACAAAATGGGGTGCCTGCTGCCACGCGCCTTGCTGAATGAGCCTGGAAAAGCCGGACAGATTTCTGCGCAGGGCCAGCATCATCATGAAGACGTGTTCAGGCACGGAATCTCCGGTATACCCCGGAACGTTGGACACAGCGATCTTACGCTTTCGGCAGTTTTGGATGTCGACGCAGTCATAACCCGTGGCGGCCACGGCAATCAATTTGAGCTCAGGCAACTGAGCTAGAACGGCCTCGTCCACTTTCACCTTGTTCGTGATGGCGATCGTCGCGCCCTTGAGTCTGGCGGCGACTTCAGCAGGGGCGGTAGAATCAAATTCAGTCCAATGATGAGGAATTTTTAGCTTGGGTACGTCGATAGGAAGGGTACCGCGATCAAGAAATACGATCTTTTCCATCCGCTCCCGGCATTATACTGGACGGGCGTCTTCTCGTATATAATAAGGCCTTCATTTGGACCAATATAAAGGAGAAAGACATGACTGTTGATATTGAAGGACTCCTGGGCGCCGAAGGCAAGAAGCTCCTGGAGCATAAATGCACGACCATTCCGAAGGAAACCATCCATTTGCCCGGCCCCGATTATGTGGAGCGGATTTATTCCCTGTCGGATCGTCCCACCCCCGTTTTACGCAGCATCCAGCAGCTTCTGGACCATGGCCGCCTGGGCGGTACGGGCTACGTCTCTATTCTGCCCGTGGACCAAGGGATTGAACATTCTGCCGGCGCTTCGTTTGCACCGAATCCCATCTACTTTGATGCAGAAAATATCGTGAAGCTTGCGGTGGAAGGCGGCACCAATGCCGTCGCATCGACCCTGGGCGTCCTGGGATCCGTCGCGCGCAAGTACGCGCACAAGATTCCGTTCATCATGAAGATCAATCACAACGAATTCCTGTCTTACCCCAACACCTTTGACGAAACGCTCTTCGGCAGCATCAAGCAAGCGTACGACATGGGCTGCGTCGCGGTAGGCGCCACCATTTACTTTGGTTCTCCTGAATCCCGCCGTCAGATCTGGGAAGTGAGCCAGGCGTTTCATCAGGCGCACGAGCTCGGCATGGCCACTATTCTCTGGTGCTACACACGCTCCAGCGCTTTCAAGACAAAGGAAAAAGATTATCACGTCTCAGCCGATCTCACAGGACAGGCCAATCACCTGGGTGTGACGATCGAAGCGGACATCATTAAGCAGAAGCTTCCGGAAAACAACGGCGGCTATAACGCGCTCAATTTCGGCAAGACGCACAAACTCGTCTACGAAAAACTGACCTCAGACAACCCCATTGATCTCACCCGCT
>JANLWZ010000002.1:0-2017 GCA_031364865.1 Elusimicrobiota bacterium | reverse complement strand
CGGAATCGGAATTTGGACTTTGGTGAAAGCATAACCACTCGGCGTGGGAAACGATTGGGCAGTTCAAATGGGATCGCAACAAGGCGGCAAACAATTTTCGGAAACACAAAGTATTCTTCGACGAGGCGGTGACGGTTTTTTATGATCCGTTGTCGGCAACCTTTCAGGACCCAGAGCATTCCATTGGAGAAGAGCGGTACATTACCGTAGGCTATTCTTCTACCCGACGGCTGCTCGTGGTAAGTTATATTGAGCGTGACAACGGAATGAGAATCATCAGCGCTAGACGGGCTAATACGAAAGAGAAAAGACGCCATGAAACGTAAGAAAACAACGAAACCGGATAAGTTACGGGCGGAATACAACTTCGATTATTCAAAGGCCGTCCGTGGCAAATACTTCCAGCGGTTGATGAAAGAAGGCTCAAACGTCGTCGTACTGGAGCCCGACGTCGCAAAAGAGTTTCGTGGCTCGGCAGCGGTGAACGATGCGCTCCGATCGTTACTTCAGGTGTCGAAAGCGACTCTTCGGTTAACTTCACGATCCACACCGGCGAGCCGCAAGCGCGCCGTCGGATAATTGATCACGAATAAGATGTTCGGAGGTTTCATGAGCAAATACCTGATGAACAAACTGATCCACGTCGTCAACATGGATGAGAAAGCCGAAGAAAAATATTGCGCCAACCCGCGCGCCTTCGTCGAAGAATGGGAGAGAACCCAGAAGCTAAAACTGACGCCGGAAGAACGCGAAGCCCTGGCGACCAAGGACTACGGCAAGCTCTACGCTCTCGGAGCTCATCCATTCACTCTTTGGAGTTTCACCGAAGCGGTTTGGATCCATGAAAAGCCGCGACCGGAGCTTGTGGCGGACTACAAAGCCAAAGCGGCCAAGGCGGGGTATCCGAATTTTAAAACCTAAGAAGCAGGCGTGGGCCACGAGGCCTGAGTTTGGACTCCTACTCGCGCCTCTCGCCTCGCACGTCATGCCGATCACGGGCTTCCCGCTCCATCGCCCGCGTGTAACCTTTCCAATCGCTGACGCCGCTGACCAGATCCGAAATCACCAACAGGTGCGATAAATTATTCTGCTCCGGTTTGCGCATCACATGGGGCGGTTCGCGGCCTTCTTGAATGTCGCGAATCGCTTTCTCCATCAACTTGCGGGCTGCCACGATGGCGATGTCGGAGGAGACGATATTTTCCTGTGTGCGGTCTTGAATCGCGCCCTGACTGCCAGTGGCAAAGGCGTCGTGCGTCTGAAAGCCGCTGCCCATGCCGGTGTAGGTCTGCGTCTGCATCGACTGGCGATCTTGCATGAAGAGGTTCGCCTCGTTGCGCACCGGCCGGAAGTGCTCGTCGACTTCCGCTAGAGACTTTTCGATGACCGCCGGATCGAGCGGCGATTCGCGATTGAAAAAGAAACAATATTTCCAATGATGGGTGTCGTCGATCGGCACATGCCAGTTGATGCCGTAGCCCTGCCCGCCGGTCTGACCGGGAAATGTGCTCAGATTCGGCAAGACGAAGTTCGACACTCGCAAATAAATTTTATCGCCGCCCATCTGGCGCACTGAATAAATGCGCACACCGAAGTCGGTGATCTCCACCTCCAAAGTCGGCGGCTGCGCTTTGGCAATCAAATTGTAATGCGACTCTTCGGTGCCGCGCACGCCGGTGTAGCGTTCTTCCTTGTGTTCGAGAAACTTGTGCAAGAACGACAAGTGCACCGGATCGATATTGCCCTCGTTCGCCTGCAAGTAATTGCATTCGTGGTAAACCTTGTAAACGCAGAAGTGGCCCGCCGGCTGATTCAAGAATTCGTAATTGGGCAACAGCGGCGCCTCGCCCGGCCCCATGTAGGTGAAAATCACCCCGCCTTTTTCCTGGCAAGGATAGGCGAGATGACGAATCGCATCTCGGTTGGCGCCGCCGCCCGGCTCCCCTGGCTGCTCCAAACAGCGGCCATGAATATCGTAGAGCCAACCATGATAGAGACAGCGCAGCCCGCCGTCCTC
>JANLWZ010000379.1:0-2379 GCA_031364865.1 Elusimicrobiota bacterium | reverse complement strand
GTGAGCATTTGCTCGGCCTCGGTTAATTGGCCCAACTGGAGATAGAGATCAGCGAGGTGTTCATGGTATGCTCGAGGGGAATTCTTGAATTTTTTAAGACCGGCTTGCCAAATGGCAATGGCCTGCTCTTTATTCCCCAACTCCAGCAATACTTCTCCGAGCGCCACGTGGACAAGCGGAATTTTTTCCGCCAACTTTTGATCAATGATCCGCCGATAAAACGCTTCGGCAATTCCCAATTGGCGATCAGCCTCCTTGCGAGAGCCGCCGTCGGCGATCAATTTTCTGCTCTCAGTGCGTGCATCCTGCGCTGCAACCAACAAGACTTGCACGTCACTAGGTGCAAGTTTGAGGGCCAGCTGAAGGTCTTCGCTTGCTCCGGTGTATCCCCACCTTCCGCGAAATTCAAAGCGGGCTAGATAGGCCTGGGGATCCTTGGGTTGCGACCGAATCAATTCGTTCATGCAGTCAATTGCCAACTGGCCTCTCGTTGTCTCGGGAACCTCGGGGATTTCACGCCGAACGAGTTGGAGATCTACGTCCGTCGCCCGGGCAGTAACGGGACAATAAAGATTTGCCAAAATACTTGCCAAGGTCACATCACCCGGATTGGCCTTGCGCGCCTGGGCGAAAGTCTCGATCATCCGAATGGAATCCTGGGATTCTCGGGCCAATGCACCCGAACGAAACTGTCCCATGAGAGCCAGGGCCTGAATCCTCAGCCCAGCACGGTCCTCAGGTGTTTTTTCCAGCAGCTTCTTCGCTTCGGTCCCAGCCTCTATGAAACGTTCATTGCCAAGCAACAGGTCGCCAACCTGCTGGCGCAGCGAGGCCTCTTCGTCTGAGATTCCCGCCCCAAGCGCTAAGTAGCACAGCTCGATTGCCCTCTGCTTTTGCGGGTAATCCTCTGCCCCTTTAGCAAAAACCCTCGCAAGGTGAACACGCTCTTCGCCGGCAGACGGCGCAAGAACCAAATAGCGATTAATGTATGTGGCCGCTTCCAGCCATTTGGATTCCCGTTCAAACTGTTCGGCTCGCCTAAGAAAGGCAGACGCGGTACGGCTGACTTGCCAATTCCACAGGCCGTACGCGGCCAGGCTGATCACTAGGGTAGCACCTAGGCTACCCAGCAAAAACGGGACATTAAGCTCCCGCTTGAGTTGCCGTCTACCGGAGGGCGTGCGGTTCTCTATTTCTCTTGTGCTGACCGAGGTCATTATTCTTATTCGCTGAGCTGTAATTTCGCGATCGCGATTAGCGGGGAATTAATTCACCCTAGACCGAAGAGGCGAGGGGCCGGTTATAGCCGTAACTGCCGTACTTAAAGGCGTACTGGTGGAGAGGGAGTCCATTGAGTACGGCGCCTGCAGTATTTACGCCGGCCGCAATCATCCTCCGGTAGGCCTCATCTACCTGGTCAATGCGTGAATAATCCCGGCGTGCGCAGAGCACCGCAGTATCGGCGGCTCGAGCCATTACCAGTGCCTCACTCGCCGGCAAGATCGGCGGCGTATCGATAATAATATGGCGATACACCTCGCCTAAATTCTTCAGTAGGGTTGTAAACTCCCCGTTCCCTAACAATTGATGAGGACTTACGGTTAGTCGTCCTGCGGTAAAGACATGGAGCTTTTCGCTAAAGCCAGTCTCGATGGCTTCTTCCGCAGGGCACTCGCCTCGCAACACTTCCGCCAGCCCGGGACTCAGCTCAGTGTCGAAGATTTCATGGATTTCGGGCGACCTCATATCACCGTCGATCAAGAGGGTCATTTCTCCGGTAGCCCGCGCGATACTCACGGCCAACTGTGCCGCCAAAGTTGTCTTTCCCTCCTGGCTGACTGCGCTGGTGATTGCCAGAATGCGCAGCCCCTGAGATTTCCCGAGACTCAAATGCGTCCTTAACGAATCCACACTTTCTTCGAACAACAAGACATTCCGCTCGGTCTGATTTTTCTGCCGAGGCCCTCGCCGTTTGGCGGGCAACGACGCAACCTCGCCAACCACACAAAGCCGGTTGACACCTTCCAGTTGGCCACGACTGGTTACACGGCGAAAGAGCTGCTCCCAACCGATGGCGAGCGCAAACGGGACGAAAAAAGCCACCGCCGCTCCCAGGCCAATTTTTTTCCAAGGGAAAAGTTCATCCGGGCTTTCCGGGCGAGTCGCGGGCTTGAAGAGCTCGACACGTTCGGGAGCTTTCTGTTCTGTGGAGATTGCTAGAATGCGAGCGGAGAGCTCTTTGACAAGGCATGATCGCCTCGGCCACACCGGAAGCCTACCGCCAGGCGGTGGAGGCGGTGCTGGCGGACGAGGGGGTGGATTCGGTGCTGATGATCTTCATCGAACCCCTGGTCACGCGCCCGGAGCCGGTGGCCGAGG
>JANLWZ010000360.1:0-3806 GCA_031364865.1 Elusimicrobiota bacterium | reverse complement strand
TGGGGACGTTCTACACAAATACACATTTGCCCTAATAGGCCCATCGCAGACGTGAAATGTGTATTTGTGTAGAACGTCCCCTGGCTGTGATGGGGAACGGGGTTAATAGTTGTAAATTCTTTCGTCGAAAAAACACTTTCTCCTTGAATCCCACCTCAATTCCAGTTATACCCAATGCGTTGTCAGTATCTCTTCGCTGCAAATAAAGGAGTCACACTAAATGCGCAGGCTGCCCAAGGTACGAGCGGTTATTTCATGTCTTCTAACGCTCAGTGCCTCATCGCTTTTTGCCGATGCCCCCGCCTTGATCACCCCCGATCATGCGGAAACGATTTACCGGCAACTCGTGGAATACCACTGGATACCTAAAACGGGACTCTTTCGCAGTTTTCCTGATTCCTCGGACCTTAAACTCTCGCAGCAAGCATCCACGTATGAGCAGGCGGCGATGGGACTCCTGGCCTTACGCTTCGGCGATCGCGAGCGGGCCGAAGGTCTTTACGAATTTTTCAAAAAGACATGGAACGCGGGGCCGCAAGACCCCGGTCGCCAGAAGTCTGGCGACCGCGGCCTTGTCAATTTCTACAACGCTCACTTTGGCTCCGAGGGTATTGAGAAAACAATCCACATGGGTCCGAACGCGTGGATCGGCCTTTTTGCCGCGCGGTACGCCAATACCACTCGCGACCGGCAGGCGCTGCAGCTCGCCCTGGATATCCAATATTGGATGGCGATGGTCCTTCCGCATGATCGCGGCGGTGTGGCGATGGGTTTGCGCAACGATCCTTATGGCGCGTCATGGAGCAAGATCTATTCGACGGAAAACAATCTCAGCTACTACGCCTTCCTGACGGAGCTTTTGCGCAGTCCGGTGATCGACAAAGCCAAACGCGTCGCGATTACCGAAGAACGTGACCAGGTCGAACATTGGATCGTCAACGTCGCCTACGATCCGCAGACGAAGACGATGCTCCGCGGAATCAACCCCAGCGGACGCGATACGATACGCGCGCTCGACACGACCACCTGGCTGATCTCTGCCATCGGCCCGAAGCGCCTGAAGGAGCGCGGGATCGATCCTTATCTGATGATGAAGAAGGCTGAGAGTGAATTTGAAGTGATGATCAACGGCCTACGCGGTGTCGATCCCACCGATCAAGCCGAAGCGGATCGCGTCTATGTCGAACTGCGCAGCCAGATGGAAGACATCAATCGGCCCGGTGACAACGGACACCGCGTGAGCTGGTACGAGGGACTCGGCCAGTACATCCTCGCCTGGAGTCTGCTCGCGGAAGACTCGGCTCGAGATAAAGACCACATCAAGGCGGCGGAATGCGCACGCAAAGCCGAAACCTTAACGAAGGAATTTGACCGCGCGGCGCTGAAACGCTTCGATGGTGCGCGTTCCTATGCCTATGCCACTCCGGGGAAATTTTTCAGATACGGCTGGGGAGCGCCGCGCGAAGCCGACGAGGGTCCGGCCGCTTCGCTCATCACGGGCGTGTGGCGGTGTTTTGCTGGCCTGAATTACGATCCGCTTTATGGTCAGTCCATGAAGACAGCACCAACAGTGCGTGTTTCGCTTCCAAAAGAGTTCAAGCTCGTGCCGAGCAAACAGGTTGTCCTCTACGGTACGTCCGAAGATATGACCACCGAAGCCTGGCGCGCGCTCGCCAATGAAGACTGGCAGCACGCCATTCTGCAGGCGCGCGCCACGATCGAAGAATGGTCCAGTGCCGCCAAACACCTTCAGAAAATGAAAGACCACGATGAGGGCAGAGTGGTGGAGTACAGCGGGAAAGCGGATGAAAAGCTGAGGGTCTTCAAATATTGGGCGCTTAACGATGTCGCAGCGTCCTATTTCATACTAGGCAAAGCGCTGGATCATCTGCAGGATTATACGGGAGCGTCGCGCGCGTTTTCACAGATAGTCACGCATTACTCCCTCGCACAGATCTGGGATCCTCGCGGGTGGTTCTGGTCGCCCGTCCAGGCGATCACCGAAGATTATGTATTAGCTGACCGAAAGAACTATGGTTGGGTAATACCGCAGATCTACGCAGAAGGTTCCCGCACCGGCAAAACCCCTTTCTAGCAGCGGAGACAGCATGGGGCAGAGACGGCAAACAGCGGAGACAGCGAACGGCGGGGCAAGGCAACGGCGGGGACACCTAGCGAGTTGGCGTAAGTTTACTTTTATGATAGCCGATGAATTTATTCAGCGATTTCGAGAGAAGGTAGTACCGCATCAACCATTGAGTGCAGTCGCGTTCGGTCAGCAATTTTCTTTGCCTGCAGCGTTTCAACCAAAATAGCGTTTCTTCCAGGGATCCTCGCGCTATCGAATAGAATCGCAATGCATCTTGCCGATGAGTACGCCCATATCCTTCTGCGATATTAGCCCCGATGGAGTCAGCTGCCCGTACCAATTGCATGCCAACGGTTTGCTTATTGAATGAGCTCCATTGAACTATCGTTGATTGAAGAGAATCGGAAAGCTCTTCGGCTGTTTTCACGACCCACAATGTGCCTGATTTCAAAGTCATATGAGTTCCCCCTCATAGACTTAGATGCAAAAGTCGGAAATTTATTCACCCGCCGTGGACGTTTCCCGCCGTAAGCTGTCTCCGAAGTTCGCTGTCTCCGAAGTTCGCCGTCTCCGGCGTTATTCTTCTTCTCTTAGGCGGGCTTTGTAGGCGTCGTCCTGATCCAGGACTTTGACTTGAGGCGTGATGACCAGGTAGGCAATATTCTTCTTCTTGAGCTGTTCCGCCATTTCCTGCGTGTGAAATCCTCCACTGATAAGCGCGGTATAGCCCGGCGTGCGGCCCATTCGAGCGAGAAGGTTTTTGACCATCGCGGTACTGCGCTCTTCGGCGGCTTCATAATAAACCTCCGCCTGCCGGATCGTTTCCATCGTTTCTTTCGATAGGCGCGGCGTCAGCGACCGGTGTTTGGAATATTCCAGATATTCTTTCGGCTGAAGTCTCAAAAGAAGCAGCTTCACAACATTGTTCAGATGCGTCTTCATCACCGGCGAGGCGCCAGTCGCCAGAAATTCGCGCGTCGACTTCACTTCGCTCAAAGCCTTATTCCGATTTTTATCGACATACTTTGCCGCACGCCAATTTTTCCGGTAAAGCTCGGGATCGTCCACGCCCCACAAGAGGATCGGTGAAAGAGAGACAGGACCGGGATGGCGGCTGGGAGAAAACCAGGATTTGATCCTGTGCCAGAGAACGCTCTTCTCCTGTTCCCATTGGGCGGAAGCTTCCGTCGCCGCGAGTTCCGCTCCGGTCAAATACGCTTTGCGCAGCAGCATCGCCTCAAAGGCGCGGCGGACAAAACGCGGGAGGCTGCGCAGGAGCGACACATCGCCTTCGCCGGAGGCGCCTTCGACGCAGACAATCAGCGACGGGACCTTGTTGATGTCGAGAAGACGGTAGAGGATGGCCGCGATATTTTTCTGCACACCGACGTTCGCGTGAAGGTCCTGGATCATGACCACGAGCTGCTTGGCATTTTTTTCGGAACCAGGATTGAAATCGGTAATGGAGCCGTGCCGGTCAGGAATTGAAAAGGGCGGCTTCGGTGCTTTTTCAGCAAAGGCGGCAGATACGGAGAGGACGAGACAGAGCGACGTGACGAGGACAGACTTCATTGGGCAAAAGTCTAGCAAAATCAGGAGGGCGTGATAGCGTTGCCGGAGGCTTTGATGATCAGTTCAGTGATAAAGGCGAGAAAAAAGCCGATGAGAAGTCCGGTCGAGGTCACGGTCTCATCCTTAAACTTACGACCGAGATGGA
>JANLWZ010000338.1:0-3347 GCA_031364865.1 Elusimicrobiota bacterium | reverse complement strand
ACGGGGGCTAGACTTGTCACAAGAATGCGAAACCATCTAGTTTATGCATCATTCTTGCTCGCAAGTGGAATAGCCTGGGCGGCTGTTGGGCAGCCGCCTGCGCCAGCCGCTAGCGCCGGTGTATCACCGGACATGATGCTTTTAGAGCAGGAATCCAAATTTGAAAAAGAAAAAACGGAGTATTTGCAGACCAACATCATTGACAAGATTTTAGGTCCAGGCAAAGCCGTCGTCATCATCGATGTCGAGATGGGCCTCGAGTCCCGCGCTTCCGAAATGGGCATGGGCAAGAAGAAGACCGACAAGAAAAAAGCTGAGGGGGAAGACGAAGAAGGCAACCCCGCGCCGCAGCAAAGAGTCCTCGTCCCGGGCGTCCCGATGCCCAAGTCCCCTTTCCAGCAAGAGGAAGACCGCGGCGGATCGTCTCAAGAATCCGGCGGACAAATGCTGCAGAAACGCATCGATGTGAAGACGACGATCAAGAAGCTGCTGGTGACCGTCCTCTACGACAACAAAGTTCCCAGCGACAAGCTTCTGGCGGTGAAGCAGGCGATCATTGCGCTGCTCAAAGTCACGGAAAACCAGATGGTGTTCACGCCAACGACGTTTACGCAGACGGCTTGGCAGGAACTTCTCACGCCGAAGTGGATCATCCCTCTCACGCTGGCCTTGTGGCTGATGCTCTTTTTGTGGGGACCGCTCGCGAGCTTTTTCCGCCGCCTGAACGCCGCGCTCGAGGATAAAACGCAGAAAATTGAAAGCATGACGACGATGAAAGAAGAGAGCGAGCAGGAGATGGCCAATGAGAACGAAGGCGAGCAGGATGGCGGAGGTGGCGCCGGGGGTGGGGAAGGAGAGATGACCGAAGAAGAAAAAAAGAAGGCTTTGGAGGAAGAGGAGGCAGCCATGAAGAAGTTCGAGCCATTCAAATATGTGTCGGATCAAAATTTAAAGGGGCTTGCGTACTTACTGCGCAAGGAAGAGCCGTGGATTGTCGCGCTCGTCCTTTCGTACCTCAAGCCCGAGTTCGCGAAGGAAATCTTCTCCTCGTTTCCTCCGGAACTCCAGGCCCGCGTCGCCGTCGAAACCGCCACCATCCGCCAGACCTCCCTGGAACAGGTGATGTCGATCGACGAGTACGTGAAAAAGAAGATCGACTTCGTCCTGGGCGGCATCGATAACCTCATCAAGATCCTGAACGAAGCCGATAAGACCACGCGCGAAAATATTCTCGACTACCTGCGCAACGAAAAGCCGCAGCTCTATGACCGCGTCCGAGAAGAAGTCATCCTCTTCGAAGACATTCTCAAGTTTCCGGATTCGGCCGTGCAGGGCATCGTCAAAGAGATCGGCACCGAGCAGCTGGCCCGCGCGCTGCGCGAAGCGGCGCCGGACTACGTCAACAAGTTCTTCGGCAACATGTCCGCCGGCGCCGCGGCGCTGCTCAAAGAATCGATGGACTACGGCCGGCCGCTCACGCCGGAACAGATCGAAGAAGAACGCCGGAAACTCATGGACATCATCACCAAGCTCGAGAAAGAGAACAAGATCAGCATCCGCAAAAAACAGAAGATGGGCATTCTCGAAGGAGAAGAAGCGGCGGACGATTCCGAGCCGCTGCATCTCGAGCTGGGAAAAGGCCCTGCGCAGCAGCAGGCCAAGTCCGATCCTGTGCGCGCGGAGCAATGTTTCCAAAACGGCACCAACTATTATTCGCAAGGCAATATGGCGGAGGCTGTCCGCAGTTTTCACGAGGCGATCCAGGCCATGCCGGATCACTGGCAGGCTTACCAATATCTGGGCACGTGCTACGCCGCCCAGGGGATGGTGAACGAGGCCGCCGGCGCCTATGAGCGCATGTGCGAGATCAACAGCGATCCGCAGCTTCGAGCCTGGTACGACCAGTGGAAAGTTCAGTCAGGAGCCGCCGCGTGATTCACTTACACCGTTTAAACGGCCACGAAATGGTCGTGAACGCCGAGCTCATCGAGTCCATTGAGAGCCATGGCACAGAAACCGTTTTGACGCTGGCTACGGGGAACAAGATCATTGTTCGCGAACCCGTGACCGACGTCATTCAAAAGACGATCGACTACAAAAAGACGGTCTTTGCTGGATCGACGTATCTCCCGGACTTTCTCAAGGGAGAATCAGAAAGGAGAACATCATGTCACTAACACTCATCGCCATGACCGGCATCCTGGTAGGTTTTCTATGTCTTGTCATTGGATTCTTCATGGAAGACACACAGGATCAGACCATGATGAACGAAATGAACGGCAAACGCAGCAAAGCAGCCAAAAAAAAGACACTTGTCGCTAGACGCAAAGCAGCTTAAGTCTAAGCGTAGGTTCAGGAGGCTCAGATGGATATCGCAACACTCGTAGGCATTATCGTTGGGGCGGGGCTCGTCGCCCTGGCCGTGTTCATGGCGGAAGGAATGGCGGGCTTCAAGCCCTTCCTCAATCACGAGGCGTTCCTCATCGTGATGGGAGGAACCTTCTGCGCGATTCTGGTGAACTATCCGATCAGCCAGGTCTTCGGGTTACTGAAAGTCCTCAAGAAAGTCATGGCGACGAGCGGCGAAGATACGTCTGAGATCGTCACGACTTTCGTGAACTTCGCGAAGAAGGGTCGTACCGAAGGATTCTTGGCTTTAGAAGGCGATGTGAAACTGCTCAAGAACGACTTTCTCAAGCGCGGTGTGCAGCTCGTCATTGATGGTTCTGACCAGGAGTTCATCCGCAACATGATGGAAACCGAACTGGGCTTCATACGTGAACGTCACCAGGTAGGACAGGAAATCTTTAACTCCCTCGGCACCTACAGCCCGGCCTTCGGCATCATCGGAACCGTTTTGGGAATGATCTTGATGTTGAACTCGATCTCGAACGTCGAAGAAGTGCCGCGCAAGATGGCCTCGTGTCTGGCGGCCGCCTTCTTCGGGCTGGGATCAGGCTACATGTTTTTCCTGCCCATGGCCGGAAAACTGCGCCGGCGTTCTGAAGAAGAACTCCTTATTAAGGAAATCATCATTCGCGGCGTGCTGCTCTTGCAGAGCGGCGTCAGCCCTTCGATCATGGAAGCCAATTTGAAAGCGTATCTGGAACCTGCCAAGCGCGCCCTCATCCAGAAAGCGGCCTAAACACAAAACAATGGGTCATCAAAAAATAAAAAACATGATCTCCACGTCGGACCCCCGAGTCTGCATGATCGGCCATCCGGCGCCGGCCTGGCTCGTCAACTATGCCGACCTCATGACCGAGCTGGTCTGCTTCTTCGTCATCCTCTACGCCCTCTCCGCGGCGCTCAACAAGGACGTCCAGAACGCCCAGCAGGAGATCAAG
>JANLWZ010000331.1:0-1737 GCA_031364865.1 Elusimicrobiota bacterium | reverse complement strand
TGGATTCAGCACCAGCGGCGGAAAAATGGGCAGCGTAGGCGGCGTCGCCAGAGAGAACGTCTGGCACAGAAGCAGCAGCAGGAGAAGAAGGCGCTTCATTTCTTTTTCCCCCGCACGAGCGTACCAATGGTCATATTCTCTTTCACAAAATATTTTCTGGCAAAATTCTGAATGTCGTGCGCGCTCAAGTTTCGAATCTCTTCTTGAAAGCGCAGGAGATAACGCCAATCACCAAAGATGCTCTGGTTGTACGCGAGCGTCGAGGCCATGCCGGAATTGGTTTGAAGCGTGGAGAGGATTCCTACTTCCACGGCGGAGCGAACTTTTTCCAGTTCCCAGGACTCCACGGGAACATTTTTCAAGCGCTCGAGCTCGTGATCGATCACTTTAAGCACTTGCACGTTGGTATGGGGGTGCCGCGCTTCCGCCGCGATAATGAAAAGCGACGCATAGCGCTCACCTGGGTAGTCCTGACCGGTGTCGATATCGGCCGCCACTTTTTTCTTTTCAATCAGCGCCTTATAAAGTCGGGACGTCGAGCCTGAGCCTAGAAGATGCGATACAGCATAAGCGATGACCTGATCGCGATCAGGATGCCCCGGGATATGAAACCCCACGACCATCTGAGGCTCGGCATCAAACGTGATGCTTGTTTCTCGTATTTTCGTCTGTTTCGGCTCTTCCGGAATTTGCACAGGCTGTGACGCGGGTACTTTCCAGCTGCCAAAGTGCTTTTCCACCATTCTTTTTACCCGGTCCGGATCCACGTCACCCACGATGGCGATCGTAAGCTTATCGGGTGTGTAATGCTTCTTATAGAAATCCGTCAGATCGGAAACATAGAGATGATCTAAATCGGCTTCCCATCCGATGGTTGGATTCCGGTAAGGATGCGATTGATAAGCAGAGGAGGTAAATATTTCGTAGAGCTTGCCGGAGGGCTGTGTGTCAATGCGCATGCGGCGTTCTTCCTTCACAACTTCACGTTCCTGATAAAACTGTCGGAAGACCGGGTCTTTCAGTCGATCGGAGTCCAGGAGAGCCCAGAGTTCAAGCTTATTGGACGGTAGATCCAGAATGTACTGCGTAAAGTCGCGGGACGTGCTGGCATTGAGTTGCGAAGCGCCTTCGCGCTCATAGAGATTCCACAGTTCATTGTCCACCACATGCGCACGCGCTTTTTCTTCATGGCGCTGCACTTCATCGAGCAGTTCGCCGATGCGCTCCTGATCGGCCTTGTCGCCTTTGGCTTTTTCCTGATCTATCGTCTGACGCAGACGATCAATGTCGGCCAGCAGCGGGACCTCCGCCGCGTAGTTTTTCGTGCCCATGGTCTTCGTGCCTTTGAACATCATGTGCTCAAACATATGAGCCAGGCCCGTTTTTCCTTCGACTTCATCCACAGAGCCCACGCGAAACATCATGCGGATGGCGACGGTCGGCGAAAAATGTCGTTCGAGGATCAGCAGTTTGATGCCATTCGAAAGCGTGTGTTCTACGACTCGCTTTTCAAGCGATGGGGTTTCAGCGAAGACACCGGTGGCGGTCAACGCGACGAAAATCAGAAATATGGAAAATATTCTTTTCACGGTTCGCATTGTATCAGTTGCTACTTTTTAGGAATTCTTTGGCGCGGCGTTGGCGGTGAAACGCGATGGCAAAACGATGCGCTTCATCGCGGACGCGCTGCCCCAGGTGCAGCGCGGTGGTATCACCAGGCAGTCGGACAGACACATA
>JANLWZ010000286.1:0-4291 GCA_031364865.1 Elusimicrobiota bacterium | reverse complement strand
AGTGTGACGGACTTACAGACCAAAGTGACAAGCGGCGACACCCCCATTTACGTGATGCTGCTTGAGCTTGCTGTGCCTGAGTCTGTCGATATGGATGACGTGCGCACGGAGCTGGATGATCTCAGGCAAAAACTGAAGGTCGAAATCTCCCTGCACGACATCGAGTCGGTTGCGCTGTAGTCCCCTTCCCATGTTTCTGGATGTCGTCCAAGTTCCGCACCCACTTCTTAAAACAAAAGCTCATCTCGTAGAACCTCAGATGCCTGGTCTCCAGGAGTTCATCGATCAACTTTTTGAGACCATGTACCATCATCCCCGGTGTGTCGGGATAGCCGCCAATCAGGTGGGTAAGCCCTGGCGGCTCTTTGTGGCCGACGCGTCCAGGATTGATAAGCCCGGAACGCGGCATGGCAAAGTGGTGGTGATCAATCCCTGGATTGTGCAGCGGGAAGGTGTCTATCTCAGCCGCGAGGGCTGCTTGAGTGTGCCAGACTTTACGGGGAATGTCGCCAGGTCAACTGCCGTGGTGGTGCACGGCAAAGATCGCGGCGGGAATGTCCTGGAACTTAAAGCCGACGGGTTTGAAGCGATCGTGTTTCAGCATGAGATCGATCATCTCGATGGACAGCTCTTCCTCGACCGTGTCGCAAGCCTCGATGCCGACGTCTTCCGCCGCAAAAAATACCTCTAAAGGCTCATAAATTACCTAGGCCCTCTGGGCCCACCAAAGTAGTCACTGGCTCCATGGCAGAGGTTTCCAATAATGGGCAGACTATGGGCATGAAGAACTCCTACCTCTTAACCGCTTTGAGCTTGATGACTCTCTTCTTTGTGACGCCGGTCCATGCCGCCACACTGCAAGTCACCGTAAAAGACGAAGTAGGCGTCATGGTCGACGATGCTCACATCTACCTCTACGAGGGAACTCATGGAGAGTACTACAGCGCGCGGACCGTACAGGGACAGGCGATTGTGAGAGCTCCTGCTGGGACTTACAAAGTTTACGCGGCAATACTTAGGAACAACGATGGATACATCGATCATTACGCCAGCGTGGAAGTGGAAGTCAGGCTGTCTGCTGGTAAACCTGTTTGGCTGCTTCTGCCGATGTATCAGTCCCGCGCTTCCGGAAACATGATTTCTGAGGCGGTACGTCACAAAATAGGTATCGACGACGATCTCGCGCCCTACCTGAACTAAAAGTCCTAAACTTTTCCCGCTTTTTTACTCAGCCACGCTCTAAGTCCGGCTTTAGCAAACGGATTCAACGTCGAGCGGAGCGCATGCTTGACGGGCATCCATTGGTAGGTATCGATCTCTTCCGGATGCGGATGGAAATCTCCCTTCAAGCGCTTACCTAAATACACAAAGCTAATCATGTAGCCACCGGTTCGTGGAAATACCTGCGAGAACGTCCCCAGAAGCCGAGTCAGTTTCACCCGAATCCCCAGTTCTTCCAGCACTTCCCGCTGCGCGCTGTCACGCGGGTGTTCGCCATAGCCGACAAAGCCGCCTGGTAAGTTCCAGTAGCCTGCCGTGATGCCGCGTGCGGCTTTGACCATGAGAACTTTACCGCTTTCAATGATGGCGACTTTTGCCGCCGCACGCGGCAGGCTGCGGTTCACGGCCTGCTGCACGATGGGCGCCACATCCTTGCGGCCAATGAGCTCGTCTTTATGCGACCAGTGATAGGGGTGACACGTGAGATTCGGCTTGGCGAAGAGAACATCGGCTTCTTTGAGGGGCATCTTAAAAATAGGCTGGAAGGTGCAGGGGAGTTCTTTGCGCTGCGAGGGAAAAGTCCAGGTCCCGCCGCGCTTAACGACGAAGACCTGCCCGTCAGACTCGAGGTAGTAGTAATTCTTTCGCATGATAGGTAATGATCAGGTCGGCGCCCGCGCGCCGCAACCCTAAGAGGATCTCAGAGGTGACACGCCGTTCATCGATCCAGCCTTTCTGTCCCGCCGCTTTCACCATCGCGTATTCTCCGGACACGTTGTAGGCCGCGACGGGCACATGGAACTTTTCTTTCACGCGCCGGATGATATCCATGTACGCGAGCGCCGGTTTCACCATGACGATGTCAGCGCCTTCCTCAATATCCTGAGCCACTTCGCGCAGCGCTTCTTCCGCGTTGGCCGCATTCATTTGATAGCTGCGGCGATCGCCAAACTTGGGTGCGCTCTCCGCCGCCTCCCGGAAAGGACCATAGAACGCCGAAGCGTACTTGGCTGCGTAGCTCATGATGATGCGGTCCTGGAAACCATTTTTGTCGAGAGCCGTGCGGATGGCTTTCACCATGCCGTCCATCATGCCGGAGGGGGCGATGATGTCGGCGCCGGCTCGCGCCTGCACAAGTGCAGTTTTAGCAATGAGTTTAAGGGTCGCGTCATTGTCGACATCGCCCTTCTTCAAAACGCCGCAATGTCCATGGGAGGTGTACTCGCAGAAGCAGAGGTCGGCAGCTACGAGCATGTCCGGGCAAGCTTTCTTCACTGCTTTGATGGCTGTCTGGATAATTCCGTTCGGCGCATAGGCTTCACTGCCTGAGGGGTCCTTCTTCCGCGGGATACCGAAGAGCAGGACAGACTTAATGCCCTGCCGTGCCATGGTCTGGACTTCGCGCACCAGAACATCTACCGAGATCTGATTTTGCCCGGGCATCGATGCGATAGGAAGGCAGACGTCTTTGCCCGGCCGCACAAAGTAGGGAATCATCAGGCGCCGTGCCGGCAAATCCGTTTCTTCCACCACGTCCCGTATCAGGGAATTGGTCCGCAAGCGACGCAGTCTAACCTTTGGAAATGGCATAGGCGGATTTTACAAAACTGGTTGTTTTTTAAATGTTTGCGAGATAGACTGGCAAGGCATGACCCGTTCTAGAACGATCGCCTTGGGATTGCTCGCTTTTGCTATTGCCGCGATGGCGGGGCTGGGCCTTTGGAATTTCGTCCAATCCAAAAAGCATGCTTTTGCCATGCATGAACGCTGGGCGACACGCGTCTCACAGCGCATCGAAGCCGAGCGCCGCACCGTCACGAGCTGGCTGGAAGACCTGCAGGGACTTCGAAAAGAAGACATTCGTCGGGAAGTCATGTCGCAGCCGGATTTCGTTGTGGCTTACTGGTTTGACGTGAAATCCCATGAGTTTGAGAAGTGGGTGCGGGATTACAAAAAGGTCTTTGAAAGCCCACCCGACACGCGGCTCGTCATCACCCAGCTGAAAGCGGCTGATACCAGGACCACACAGTACGGTCCGATGATCTATCTGCAGCCGCATGTTGGAGTGTCTGTGGCGGCCCCCATCGATCCCCGTCATGTCCTCGTTCTGATACAGCTCGCTCCAGGCATCACGAAGATTATGGAGGACGAATCGGCATGGGCGCACGTGCACAGTTATATGTACGACTTGAGCGGTCGTCCGCTTTATATCGGCGGCGATAAAACTTCTATTGAACGCGAAATCTCCATCATTACGGCGAAGGCGGAAGGCGGAGTAGTCTCAGGACGATTGCCGCTCAAAAGAAAACAGGCATGGCAATGGCTCGCGAGTTTTCATAATTCAAAGGAACTGGGCGTTGTGCTTATTCTCCAGCAGGCGACCCCCTGGGTGTTTTTTCCACTTTTTGTGTTTATCGTTTGTCTGGTCGCTACGGTCTGGCTGGGCGCTCTTCCCTGGAAAGCCGCGGAGCAGCTCCGGCGCGGCCGCGAAGCCGCCGCGCTCGCGGACTTCGCGAAGCGAGTCGATAAATTTGTGCGCGGCAAAGAGCCTGGGCTGCAGGAACCACCCTATCCCTTTAAAGAATTATCGCCCATCGTCCATTCCCTGCGCTGGCTGATCCCCCAATGGAAAAAAGCGGAATCTGTGCCGCAGGAATACGGCATGGAAAGGCATCTCCTGGGACTGCTCATTGAGTCCCTCCCGGAAGGTATTCTCTTTTTTAACGCGCAGGGAGCCTTGCAGTTGGGCAACGAACTGGGGAAAGTCTTCCTCGCGCTGCAGCAGGAAGCGGGACGCGAATCCAAGATGATGAACGGTATTCAGGTCCCACGCGGTTTTCTGGAAGAATACGCAGAGCCCGTTTTCACGGCTCAGCAGAAAAACCTGGGCAAGGAAGTAGAAGTGGGCTGGGCAGATGGAAAGCATTTGTACCGAGTCTGGGTTGAGGCCGTCGAAGTAGAGGAACAGGTGCTGGGTTATATCGTGGTCATCCGAGACATTACCTTCCGCAAACAATGGGAGTACGTCCAGGAGCAGGTGCTTTCCGGCATTACGCACGATCTGCGCGGA
>JANLWZ010000253.1:0-10491 GCA_031364865.1 Elusimicrobiota bacterium | reverse complement strand
TTGGGCCAGGCCTAACGGATGAACGTGGATGAGATTTGGGCCTGGCCCAACGGGCAAACCTGGTTGAGATTTAGGCCTGGCCCAACGGAGAAACGTGGTGAGTTAAGCGGCGGCGGGCGGCTGCTGTGCCGGCGGTTCTTTGGCCAGCGGTTCGCTGTTTTTGAGGGCGGCTTTGCGGCGGTTCATTTCTTCGTTCATCGTGCGGCGGAGGCTGGACTCCAGCAGCTTGATGGAATTGCGCATCGTTTCTTCTTCCCGGCGAAATTTGGACAGGAGCTCCGCTTCCTTGCGCGCCGCCGTCTGCTCGAGCTCGAGACGCCGCACTTCTATCTTGGATTCCTTGTCCTGCAAACTGGTCTGATAGCGCTCACGCACTTGCGCTTCTTTTTCTCGCAAATACCCTTCCATCGCTTTTTCTTTTTCCAGTCGAGAGGATTCCAGCGCACTCAACTTCTGCTCATAAGCCGCCTGCATTTCCTGACGTTCCCGCTCGATGGCGCCAAGCCTGGTGTTATAAAGCGCTTTCATCGTCGCTTCGGTCTGCGTGCGGCCGGCTTCCATCTGCTTCCAGGCTTCGGCTTCGCGCTCCCGCCAGAGGACTTCCAGCTCATTACGCTTTTTATGAAATTCATTGCGGATCTCTTCTTCACGCAGCACACGCTCCGCTTCCATGCGCCGGACGGACTCTTTGAGCTCCGCGGCTTCTTTCGCCCACTGTGCTTTCACATCGCGGAGTTCTCGCTCTTTTTCCTTTTCCGCGACGTCCAGCGATTCTTTCAGGTGGTGCCGCGAGCGCTCCATGATCGACGCCAGTTCCTGCTGCGTCCGCTGCTCTAAGGAAATCTTTTCTTTCTCGAGCCGCTGCACATCCCGATCCCGCTCTTCCTGCTTATCTTTCACACGCGCGAGCTCAGCTTCCCGGATTTCGCGAGCCTTCTGCCACTCCTGCAGCAGCGTCTGGACCTGCACCATCTGCGCCTGCCATTTCTCCTGCTCTTCGACAGCAATACTCTGCCTGAGCTGCGATGAAATCTCCTGCTTATAGTCCTGCATGAGCGTCTGGCTCTGCTGCCAACGCGCATGGATCTCCGTCAGGCGCATTTCCATGGTCTCGACACGCGCCTTCCAGGCTTTCTCGCGAACGACGAGCTCCTGGTTCTCGGCTTTCAGAGTCGTCATGAGGTCCTGGAGATTGCGCAGGGAGGCCACAGCACCGCGGAGGGCAAGCCGCGCGGTGTCTAAATCAGAAACATCCTGTTCGTAGGAAGATGGATCTTCATTCATCAGGAATTGGCGGCTTTCAGCTGCCGGCCGAGGCGCGATTTCTGTTTCTGCATGACCTTTTCAAACCGGTCAATTTCGCGCAGCACTTTCGAAAGCGGTTCGAGCGTTCTCCCATGAGCCACGTTCTGCCAGGTGGCGAGCTTGTACTCGTCCATGCCGATGAGGATTTCTTCCACCATCGCTAACAGCGCCGGAGCAAGACCGGGAATGCGGCGTAAAAGTACGGCAGAAAGTCGTCCGACTTCTGAACCCACGGCTTCCTGCTCTGCCTCAGGCCGCGGGACGATGGCCAGATCATGGAAGAGTGCGGCCAAGGCCATGGCGTAGCGGTGCTCAGGCGATGCCCCCGCCTCTTGAGCGCCAGCCAGAGCCATCAAAACAGTACGTGCCACATGTGCCGACAGATTCCCCGGCTCAACGGAACGTGCCAGATAACGTGCCATCACATCATGTCCATCAGGCAAAAATTCGCAGGATTCCTGGAGGAGCGGCGTGACCGATTCCAGGATACCTTCCGGCGCCTGCTGCGCAGGTGTATAAAGAATCTTCGTGACTTCCATCCATCGGCTATAAAGAGAAGCGGCATGCTGCGTCCTAAGATCGGCAGGCAAATTTTCGGGCGAGACGACCTCCAGCTCCACTTTCGCCGCCGTTGCAGCCGTCACCGCTGTTGCAGCCGGCGACGCTGTTGCAGCCGTCTCCGCTGTTGCGGCCGTCTCCGCTGTCACGGACGTCTCCGTCGTTGCATCCGTCTCCGCTTTTACAGGATCTCTCCAAAGCCCATCGTTCGCCAGATGAGCTTTGGCTTGTTCGCGTTTCCTGAAAACGCCAAAGAGGTAAACCATGAGATAAACGATGCCTGCTCCGCCGACGACCACAAAGGGCCATCCCTCCACTCTCTTGGGCCACGAAGGTTTTACCGCCGGCCCCATCGATTTCCACAGAGATTTCGCCTGCTGTTCTTCCTGCGTCAGCTGAGACAACCGACGGCTGAGATAATCCATCCACACTTTGGTCTCATTGATCTGGCGATCGTATCCGGCCGCCTTCTGAGACATCTTGGGCGAACGGGATTCGGTTTTCGCCAGCAAAGCCTTGATCTGAACACCCAGCGCCACGATATCGCTATGCGTCGGATAATTCTCAATCAGCTGGCGGCGACGTGCTTTGAGCGTCTCGATCTTCGCGATCAGCTGTGCGTTGGGCGTCGTGGAGATGGGGCCACTGAGAAGACGCTTTCGTTGTTCGACGAGTTGACCAGAACGCGTTTGAATATTTTCGAGGTGGACTTTACAGCTATCGATCTGTTTTCGAAGGACAGCCTTCTGGCGTTCGAGGGAACTGGCCATGATCTGCTCCGACAGCGTGTTTAAGCCGTTCACCAGTTTCTGCGGGGATGACCCCATGCCCTGTAGGACGATCTGGCTGGTTTGCCCGGCCGCTTTTTTGAGACGAAAACCGGAGGGTGTCGCAAAAAATTGATTCTGAAGCCGTTCTATTTCATTGTCCATAGCCTGGGGGTCGCCTTCATAAGCTAAGGTGATATCGGATTCATAGCGCAGGCGCGGCGACTCGATGCGGTAGTCCTTCAAAAGAAATCCACCTAAAGGCTTTTGGGCAGCAGGCTGGCTGTTCTTAATGGCTATATCGAGATTCTGAGTGATCGCCGTATACTCGGCTTCAAGCGCCGGCAGTTTCTCCAGCGACCTCCGAAGGTCTGCGATCTGATCATTCAGGATATTGATGTCGACATGGCCATCGGGATAATTGGCCATCAGCTGTTCTTTTCGAGCTTCAAGATCGATCAAGCGCCCAGACAACGTTCCGCCGGGGCGCAGCTGGCTGATGCGTTCCAAAAATTCATTTTTCTTCGCCGTCAAACGTAGGACATCAGGACTGGCGGCTGTGTTTTTCTTTCCTTCCTTAATAGAGAGCTTTGGTTGGGCAAAATAGAATCCGATAGAGAGGATGCTGAGAGCGCTCGCCGCGATGATAAAAGCCTTGGATTTGTTCATATTTACCTCTGTTCAAGCCTAACCGGATTCAGCGGTTTTTCAACCTTATTTTGATCTTTTTAGCTCTTCATCAAAGGTATGTTCAAACTCCTGGTAAGCCAGGCGGCAGTCCAGGTTGGACTGCTGGCAATTGGAGAGGATTTTCCTCAATAATTGGATCCTTTCGGGCAACGGAGCACCCTCCGCCACGCGCTTGGAATAGTGCATAAGGGCATTCTCGTAGCGCTTTTGAGCGGCCGCGCTAGGCACTTGGGCCTTTTGTGCCTGAACTCGTTGAGGCACAGTTGACTTCGCTTTAACCAAGGGTTTTGAGACAGGCTTGGCCACGGGATGGGTCTTTTTGACTATAACCTCAGGCGTTTCCCGTTCAAAGCGAATGGCTTTTGCCACGATGCGCTGGAGGTTGGCAATCTGATCATTGGCGGAAGCGCCCTGCGCCGGAAGTTGGCGCTGATAATTCCACGCCACATGCAGCCACGACTTGTACTTGAGGTCATGCTCATTCTTGAGATTCCAGTCGCGATTCATGAGCGTGCTTTCCAGATATTTTTCCATGCTGAGCATCAGATAGCTCATGCGCTCGGGAACCGAAGCATCGCGCTCCTTCATCCGGCTGTAATACTCCAAGGAGTTCTGCACGTCGTCCTGAGCATCCATCACATCAAAGAGCTCTTCGGAAACAGGCGGGCTGTATCCTGCCCACAGCTCAAATTGCGATTCGTACGCGTTTAAACGCTGCGAGGCGGGCGTCTGCAGAAGCGCTGACACGCGCAGAAGGAGTTCATCCCTGCTGACAGCCATCGCGGCAGGCGCGGAAATCGGCTTCGGCATCGCGGTGACGTTCATCGCCACGACCGCTCCAGCAGCCTTGCCCTTCGCGATCATCTTGGCGAGCTGCTCCGCCATGACTTCATTTTCATTGATGGCAGGATCCGCCTTTGCCTTAGGCTTACCCTGAATGAGCGCTTCCATCTCACCCATTTCCTGAGCCAAAGCTGGGTTCGGCGGATTGGCGGGTCGGCGGTTCGGTGTAACACCTGCTCGCTGTGTCGGAGTATCGCCGGATCGTCGGGTCGCCGGTGCGACCAGAGCCCCCAACTCATCGGCTTCCGACTTCGAGAGCTCTTTCTTACGCGCTTTGAGGATCGGAGGCGCAGGAGCTTCCGGCATACCAAACTTATAGGACATCGAGAAGCGGTGCGTGCCTGACGTATCACCAATCACAATGCCGCTCATGTTAAAGACGAAGGCATAGTCAAAGCCGAGATTCCCCATCTCATAGCCCGTGCCGAAGGCAAACTGACGGTACTCGCGGCTGCCTACGGCGAGTGACCCGCGCAGAGCGACGCGATCGCCGTCCATTAAATTCCATTTCTTCTCGACAGCGCCAGTCGCCACGGTGTCGCGGCTATGCGCGAGCGACTGGCGTGACTGCAGGGCGGCCGCGAAATTCAGGTTGCGCCGTCTCTCATAGGAGACCGCGGCACGCAGCGTACGGAAGACGACGTCGCGATCGTTGGCGTCGAGCGCGATGTTCGGCTCATTGATATCCTGGACCGACATCGCCACCATGAGTTTGCTCGAGTAACGATAGAGTCCGCCCAGGTCAAAGGAATAAGCCGACTTTGCATTGCCATTTCGTGTGAAGAATTCCGGCGTGCCGTTTGTCACATTGCCGTTGTTGTCCACGATGATGTCCGGCACGCCGAAGGAGTGATACAGCTGCTTCACAGTGCCGCCAATCGCGATGGTTTCCGTCAACCATTCGCCATAACCGAGCGAGAGCGTGCGTTCTTTATAAAGATCATCGAGTGAGAACTGCTTCCAGCTTGCAGCGAGAGTTCCACCCCACTGGATGGGCTGACCGTAAGCAAGGTAGGTCTGGCCGAGGCTTGAGCCGTCGGTGAGACCACCGAAGAGTTTTGCGTATTCGGACGTCATCTCTTTTTGATGGACGCGCGCAAGCGACGCCGGGTTATAGGCGAGCGAAAGGATGTCGTCGCCCATGACGACATAGGTATCGCCCAAAGCGGTACCACGCGCACCGGTCCCCTTATCCTCAAACGCCGCATTCACCCAGCTCAGGGTGCAGAACTCAGAGCTCAGAGATAAAACGGCAACCATGAGGATGCGCCGCACGTAGGCCATCCAGCCGTTATTTCTGAGTTCTGAGCCCTGAGTTCTGAGCTTAATCATCGTGCAACCACAATGCTTCCCGTGGCGCTCTCCTTTCCGGCCTGGATCTTGTAGAGATACACACCGCTCGGCACGACGGCGCCGTTCATATCGCGTCCATCCCAGACCAGTGAGTTCGGCGTCGGCGACAGGCTGTCGACGATGAGCTCGCGAACTTTCGCGCCGCGGACGTCGTAAATAGTTCCTGCGACAGATTCCAGCGTTGGGTTATCGAAGAACCAGAAGACGCGGTTGTTCTGTGTGGGATGGTTCGGGGTGATGACGCGCGGGTATGGCGAGTTGCGCGTCAGCGCAAAGCTCGACGGCATGCTGACCGCGCGCACTTCGTAGAGGCCCAGATTCTTCGCAGAGATCGTGAGCGCCTGATTGGCAACGAGGACCGTGCCGCCCACGCGGATAAAGCCGGCGCCGTTGTGCCAGTAGAGAGAGATGAGCTGCGCGATCGCCTGTGCTTGCGTCACGGTGCTCTGACCGCCGACACCGGACGTGAGTCCTAGCGTCGGCAGCGAGAGGCCGTAGCTAACCTGGACTTCGGCGACCGCCTGAGTAAAGGCAAAGTTCGGAAGGACCTGTCCTGTGCGCGCATTCTGAACTTTGAAGTCATACGACTTGAGCGTGATCGTGTTCTCGTTCTGCATCTGACGGACAGCGACTACTTCATAGTCATCGCTCGAACCGTTGTTCGGCGCGTTCAACTCGACGGCAACCGACATCGGGAGTGTGATGCGGGACTGCGGATCACCCGAGGCGATCGCAATGCGATTGACGTCCGTTGTGGAGTCGATGTAGTCGGAGGCAGCCGACGGCGAGTTGCCAGCGGCCATTGCAACGACACGGTAGAAGTACGTGAGTCCACCGACCGCCTCGCTGTAGGTGGACGCTACAGGTTGTCCCACAAGCGTCGGCGTCGACTCGATCGCGTCATAGCGATAGATGTTGTAGTTCGCGATCGCTATCGGCTGTCCTGTCGTGTCGAGCGTGACAGGCCGCCATGAGAAGGTGAGAACGCCGCCCGCAGAGCTTCCTGTGAAGCCGTTAGGACGCAGCGGTGTAGCGAGGATAATCAGGCGCTCGCCTGAAACCTCGGTTGACAGCGGGCTTTCGAGTGCAGACCCTGGCGGACCAATATCGAGGGCAGTGATCTGGTAGTAATACGTGGTTCCGAGTAGAACAGAGGTATCGCTGTAAGAGGCTGCCGTCGTTGTCGACAGCAGCGCGTACCCGGTGCCGCTCTGTGTCGAACGGTAAATTTGATAAGCGTCAAAGTCAGGACCTTTTTGAACAGCTGTGAGATCTGTCCATGTGAGATTGACCGACGTGAGCGTGCCCGTAGCGCTTACGCCAACGGGTGTTGTGGGAATACTGTCGATCGGGCTCGCCTGAACAACAGCGGAAATATCCGACCAGAGATCGATGGATGTGCCGACATCGTCCGCCGAGCGGACAGAGATGTAGTACGTATTGCCTGGGAATAGGGCGATGGTGTGGTCTGAACCTGACCCTGTAGGTCCGACCGTACGTGCGACAGCGGCACCCGGAGATTCCCCATAGAATCCCTGGGCGGTGAAGCCGCCGGCGGCATTCCACCAGGTCGTCGTACTTCCACCAACACTGGCAAGCGTGAACGTCTGGATCCTGATCTGATAGGTGTCCAGCGTACTACCGGCAAAAACGGTCGGTGCGGTCCAGTCAAGGCGTAGTTGTCCCTCAACGACCACAGGTGTGGTCGAAAGGTCCACGATCGTCGCGGGTGGTACTCCCGCAATCGGTCTTACGCTTAGCGATCCATCAGCGGGATTGGCCGCATGAATGACACCGGGTGGGCCCAATAGACACAAAGCTCCCCCCAGCAGCACCAATGGCCGCATCCAACGCGACAGGCGCGCGATCAAAAGTTTATCGCTCGTACATAGTCCTCAGCTTTCAGTCATGACTTCTCCGTTTTAGAGACAAAGCTACCCCATAGGGCGGTCTCTCCCTTTCTTCGGACAACGCGGCGGACCCTCCCGAACAATCGGGTGATCTCGCGGCAGTGGCCAAGTAACCTCGAGTGAAATCAGATCACTCGTAGCAATCTCCTTTCGACGACTCTTTTACTGCGCCGCTCCTGTGAAACGCACTGTGATTTCCCTAGCTGTGCCGTCAACAACGCTCGTCGGCAGGTCCAGCCGGAACCACAGATCAACATTCGGCAATGCTCCGCCGGATGTCGTGATCACCGGTGCTGTTCCTCCCAGCCCTCGCAACGGGTTCGCACTTGTACCGTCGAACAGATGACTTGCCACGCTGAACGCCCCTGACGCCGGCCGTGCGGCTGCCGTCGCGACAAAGAGCGCATACGTGTTCGGTGCATTGTTCGGTGATGCGATCGTCGCAGCGCTCCAGCCCGCTGGGTTTGACTCGGTCCAGATACGCTTACTCACGGTGACATCGACTGACCCGATGTTGCTCAGGTTCAGCGCTGAGGCAGTGACGGTGGTCACACCGACATCCAGCGGCCCGAAGGCATACGTCGTGGGTGACAGTGATAAGTTCACCGTCGCCACAGGCGTCACTGTGATCGTCCCGTCCTCAGGATTTGCTGCTCCTGCTTGTGTCGTGGCAAACGCTATGAATACTCCGCATAGCGCGAGCCATTTACATGAATTACGCATGTATACTCACCCCCTCGATTTTTCATGTGTCGTTACTCACATACGCGACCTTTCACGAAGTTGCTCTCATCAACAGGCCTCGTTTTAGTTCGCTGCACCCGTGAAGCGCACCAGGATCTCGCGCGCTATCTGCGTGGTCACCTGGCTTGGCATCGACAGCTTGAACCACAGGTCGACATTCGGCGCTGCTCCACCGGAGGTCGTGATCACCGGGTTTCCGCCGCCCAGACCCAACAGGTCATTGCCGGCCGTCCCGTTGAACAGGTGGCTTGCGTCAACGAAGTCCCCTGTTGCCGGTCGTGCCGCTGCAGTGGCGACATACAGCGCGTACTTGTTCAGCGCTACCGCCGGTGAGGCGATCGTCGCTGCTGTCCACCCTGCTGGCGCTGACTGTGTCTGGATGTTCTTGTCGACAGTGACATCCACGCTGCCGATGTTCGACAGCTGGATGGCTGAGGCCGCCACCGAGGACGTGTTCACCGTGAGCGGCCCGAAGGCATACGTCGTGGGTGACAGGGATAAGTTCACCGTCGCCACAGGCGTCACTGTGATGGTTCCGTCTTCAGGGTTGGCTGCGAACGCTTTCCCTGTGCCCAACAACCCAAGACCCAACAACACGACTGCTGCTTTCCATTTCGTTTTCATTTGTATAGACCCTCCTTAAAGGTCGTTTTCATCATTGAGGTGTTCCTGTGAACCGTATGGTGATTTCACGTGCCGCTTGCGAGGACACCTGACTCGGCATGTTCAACTTGAACCACAAGCTGACGTTAGGCAGTGCTCCGCCCGACGTCGTGATCACAGGACTTCCGCCACCCAACCCCAGCAGACTGTTCGAGCCCGTGCCGTTGAAGAGGTGGTTTGCTTCGTTGAAACTGACTGCCGAAGGCCGCGCCGCGGCGGTGGCGACATACAGCGCATACGTGTCCCGTCCGACATTGGGCGAGGCGATGGTCGCCGCCGTCCAACCGACTGGGTTCGACTGCGTCTGGATGTTCTTAGTGACGGTAACGTCTACCGTGCCGGCGTTGGTCAAGGTCACGGCCGTGGCTGAGACGGACGAGGTATTTACCGTCAACGGTCCGAACGCGTAAGTCGTCGGTGAGATCGTCAGATTCACCGTCGCCACAGGCGTTACCGTGATGGTTCCGTCTTCGGGGTTAGCCGCTTCGGCGCGGCTGACCGTGAAAGCCACTGCTGCTACTACGAAGTACTTTGTAAACCGCTTCATTTACTTCGTGACGCTGACATACACGCGGCTGTAAACTTCCACCGGTATATCGCGCCCCTCTAGACCCGCTTGAATGACAAACATGAAGCGTTTGCCGCGCAAGGCAGGGTCGTTGGGCAGCTCAAGATCCAGCGACGTGCTCTTGATGCTGTCGCCAGGAACTTTGAGATCCGTTTGTTTCACTTTGATCCACGCGGGATCGCCATACTCGTAGCCGGACGCCGCCGCCATTCCGCCGGGCGCTACCACAGGTGCCAATTTGAACTTGAGCACCTGAGGACTCCGGTTGATGAGGCTTAAGCGAATGCCTTTTTCCGAGAGGTCGATCTTCTTTCCCGGCTCTACGAATCCCGGGACATACTGCATATCCGGCTCGAGCGTGAAGTTGAGCATCTGATAGATGCCCTGCTTCTGCAGTCGCCTGATTTCCTCGGGTCCAGCCGAGGCTACGCTGAAGCGCAGCCGGCTCGACAAGGCAATACCGAACGAGAGGGCGGTGACTTTCCCTGGCGTTGGCTCTGGTGTAACGGCGGTAAGATGCGCTTGGTAGTGATGGCCCACGTATTCGGCGCCATCAGGAACCTGGAGGATGACGTCCACCAGTCCTTCTTCGCCGGCGGCCAGCTTCAGACGGTTGGGAACGAGTTTGATCCAGGACGGATCGGCGATGGCTTCGTAACCGGGTTTCAACTGATGCGGCTGTGGGATTTCAACGTCGACTTGCAGCTCGATCTCGCCGTCGGAGCGGTTCTCGACACGGTAGGGCAGGTTCCGCATGGTGCGCAGGTTGTAGACCTTTCCCTGGACCACGTGCTCCATGATGACGTCGGCGAACTTTGTTCCGACGTTGTAGCCGGCATCTGCTGGCGTCGCCGTGAAGCTGAGCGTCAGCGCGAGAAGCACGGCAACGAAGCCTTTCCATGTGCGACCGTTTTCCGAAGGAAAGAAGCCTGTTTGCTGAGCTTGCTCAATCACTTCCAGCGTAGTACGGATGCCCAGCGGGCGGTATTGCCCATACAACGGCTCGAAGGCAGTCTCCTTGATCACCGGTGCTGAAGCTGCCGAGACGACATCGATCGCTGAGATTTCCTCGATCGGCCTGGTGAGGCGG
>JANLWZ010000130.1:0-5576 GCA_031364865.1 Elusimicrobiota bacterium | reverse complement strand
GTGATCACGATCGGTGGAATCGGTGATCACCATCCGTGGAACGGGTGATCACGATGCCATGGAACGGGTGATCACGATGGCGTGGAACGGGTGATCACGATGCCGTGGAACGACTGTTCACGATGGCGTGGCGCACGCACCCGAAGCTCGCGAACAATGAAATCGCGGTCCGCTGCGACGTCGAAGCTCAAGCTCTTACGGATGAATGGGAAAAAGAAATTAGGCTTGGGCTTCTGATTCTTCGCTGTCAGCCAGTGCATTCGCGCCGCAAATAGCCGCTCCGAGTCTTCCTCGGTGAAATAGGCGACCTTGACAGGCTTACTGACGGCGAAGCGTGAATTGCAAAATGCGTTGCGACCTGAGGCCAGTGCCAGTGAGACTTCCTGCGCCGTCATAGACTTGAAGTCCCGCGGCTGGCCGTGCCAGAGGCAAATACCCTCATCAGGGATTAATCCGGCGACATGCCACGACAAGTCCGGCTGCTGCTCCATCCGCGCCAGAAATACGTGGAGGTCTTCCGGCGTTGAGGCGTTGCTTTCGGATGGGAACGGCGGCGGATACGACGGTGCAGATGCAATCCGGTCGCTCAGGTCGGTATTGCCGGCGTCTAGATAGTCAGAGACGTCGCCCTTCGACGCCAGACCGGGCAATTCAACAATTTGGACCTCTATCCCGGCAGCGTGGCAGCTTTGCGCGACGGCCTGCATGTGAGCGCGCCCGGGGTCATCGTTGTCGGGTAAGAGAGCGACGTGGGTGACGCCGACGGCCTTTAGTTGTCGGGTGTATTCATCGGTCCATTTCGACGCGCCACCGTCGTTCGTCGTTGCCGGTAAGCCGAGGGACCACAGGCGGTCGGCATCCTTTTCCCCTTCGGTGACATAGACCCGAAATATGTCGGTGGCTGCGCCTTCCGATTGTTCCCGCAGTTCGTTAACGCGATAGAGGATGTGTGGAACACCCTCCATGACCGCCTTGCCACCGTTCTGCTTCTTACTGCAAATCCACTCGTCTTTACCGTCGACCTTCTTGTTGAAGAAGAACTCCTTGTCCGCTGTTCGTATCTTCCGATAACGAACCACGCCCTCAAGGTCACGATAGATATAGGTCGCTACGACCTGTGATGGGCTATGAGCATTCTCAAACAGGTCCTTCATTGTGAGGCCGACCGCTGCTAGCACCGTGTCTGTCGGGCATCCGGCTTGGCATTTGATGAGAACCTTGTCGAGTTTCTGATTGATGCACAGACTCTTCCGGTTGTCCTTGTGCCCGGGACAATGCGCCGTGTATCCATCACCACTCCGCGTGGCGTTGAATCGGTGGGCCACTTCCTCGAGCGTCACTTAGGCTCCAATTGGTCCGCCAGTTGACAGATGGCGTCCGCAAAGTGCCGGAGGTTCGCAGAGGTAGCATTTGCGAACACGCGGATATGTAGATGTGGACACTCCTGACAGACACAGATGGCGTCAGGGTCCACGGTGAGCTGCAACGTGCCATCCGGCTGCACAACAAAATACGGTGGGCGTTTAGCACCGTTGACATTGAAGGTCGTCACAAGACCTCCCGATGTTTGACGACGAACGCTTGCAGGTCCGCCACGGCGACGAGGACTCTTCGATTGCGCTCACCGGGATTCTTCGTGCTCGGCAGGACCACGGTCGGCAGGAGGCCGTCAGCGATATAGCGGTCCAGCACCCACACGGATACCTGTAGGGATTCCGCCGCTTCCTTCCGACTCAAGACCAGTGGCGTCACACTGGCACCTGCTCGTCCACGTCCTTGGCGACTACGACGACATGCTGGAGTAGGACCCAGGGCGGACTAATTTGGAAGACGTGGGCTAGTACAGCAAGTTCGGCTTCGGTAGGCTTGGTCTGCTTAAGCTCCAGTCGTGAAATGATTGTTTGGAGCCGCAAACGGCAGGAAGCCCCAGTCAACTCTGCGACGCGCCGCGCCACATCGCTCTGGGTCCAACCGCGTTGTTTGCGTTCGTATTCGAGACGGAGCACCGATTCACCTCCGAAGGTGACCAAGCGCTCCAACGAAAAAAGCGCCGGTCAAAAGTAAACACATCGTTCGTGTTTGCTCTTAACCGACGCCTTCGTTAACTGGGCCGGTGGGTTCCGGTGTCTGCTTACTCCGGAGCTGCGGGTTAGGCGGCAACGCCTCCAACAGCCTTCAATTACCTGACAGGCATGTTACCACAGCACGTATTGTTTTGCAAGCATTTTTATTGCGGGATTACGTCGCTAACAGCAGCTAAATACTCGTTTTTAAAGGAGTTTTTAACCATCTGCGTTTTCCTATGGCGCTTGCGTTCGCTATATATCTACCGTATAGTGCGGGTATTCTCTAGGTGCAAAGTTATGACACCAAACAGACTTCGTGAGCTACGCAAGCGCCTCGGTCTGACCCAAGAAGCATTCGCTAAGCGCGTCGGCGTCGCGCCAAATACCGTCGCGCGATGGGAGCGTGGCGAGATTGGAATGAAGCAAACGACCGAGCGCCTGATTGAGTTGCTCTGTCAGAACACGGACCTAACCAAGAAGAAGGAGTGAGTGATGGGATGTGTCTATCGTCGCCTTCGGTGGCATTGCGGTACATGCAATAAACGTCTTGACAGTACGGCCGACCGCAACGCCTGTTTGAAGTCGGCTCATGCGGTGGAACAGCGCAAGTCACAGACGTGGTGGATTAAGTACAGGCGGGCAGGTAAGGACTATTCGGAGTCGAGTGAGTCGGAGCTAAAGGGCAAGGCCAGAGAGATTCTACAAAAGCGGGAAGGCGACATTGTCGACGGTAAGCCCGTCACGAACAAGATTGGCCGCGTAACGTTCGAGGATGCGGCCAAGGACCTCCTGGCCGACTACACCGTAAATAAGAAGCGGTCGTATGGCGTGGTGAAGCGGCGCATTGAGAAACATCTGACACCCTTCTTCGAAGGACGGCGGATGGCGAATATCACGACGTCGCTGGTCTTGGCCTACACGGTGAAGCGCCAGGGCGAGACGGAAATGGTGAAGAAAGCCTACGACCTCAAGACGAAGGACGGAACCGTCAGGCGCGTGGCTGAGCAGCGCCGACCAATGGCCGGTGCGTCAAGCGCGGAAATCAACCGCGAGCTGGCTTTGCTTAAGAGGATGTTTACGCTGCAAATCCAGGGCGGGAAACTGCTCTACAAGCCGCACATCCCCATGCTGCGCGAGAACAACGTGCGAACCGGATTCTTTGAGCCGGAGCAGTTCGTGTCGGTGCTAGCGCA
Organism: Elusimicrobiota bacterium; assembly: GCA_031364865.1. GTDB lineage: Bacteria > Elusimicrobiota > Elusimicrobia > 2-01-FULL-59-12 > 2-01-FULL-59-12 > JANLWZ01. Next base: position 2,317 of record JANLWZ010000130.1, on the reverse strand, counting down.
TCTACCGATGGAGATTCAGCCAGTCATCGACTTTGCCTACATCACTGGTTGGCGCATCAAGTCAGAAGTGCTTCCGCTCGAATGGCGGCGCGTGGATTTTGCCGCCGGTGAGATTCGATTGGATGCCGGGACTACGAAGAACGGTGATGGTCGCGTGTTCCCGATGACCACGGCTCTGCGTACTTGCTTGAAGGCGCAGCAGGCCGAGCACGACAGGTTGAAGAAGGCCGGCGTCATTGTGCCGTGGGTGTTCTTCCGCGAGGTCGCGGAGGGACGTGGCGGCGAGAAGAAGCCGCAGCGCATCATCAGCTTCGCCAAGGCGTGGAAGTCGGCGTGCGAGGATGCCGGGTGTCCTGGGCGAATCCCCCACGACCTCCGACGCACAGCGATTCGCAATCTCGTACGCGCCGGTGTTCCGGAGCGCGTGGCGATGCGGATGACCGGCCACAAGACGGCGTCGGTGTTTCAGCGTTACAACATCGTGAGTGATGGCGACTTGCGCGAGGCCGCGAAGCGGCTGGATTTGGCATCTGCACAATCCTGTTGACATTGATATATCTACGTCCTATCCTCATCCTATCTGGTTGGTTTGCATGTGATGATTACGGAGGATAGATGATGGATACCACGGGGAAAGCATGTATTGACTTCTGGAAGTGGGCGCCGACGAAGGGGTTGGTCAACGCCAATACCGCGACCGCGAATCGCGTGGCCTGTTCGCAGGTACTCAGTGTCTTGGAGAATTGGGAAACCCTTGATGTGGCCGCGTTAGACATGGAGGACGTGTTCACCCGTTTCGTGAACCTGAAGGGTAAGAACTTCACGCCGGAGAGCCTGACGACATATAAGTCCCGTTTCGCCCGCGCGGTGTCGAACTTCTTGGACTATGCCAAGAACCCGGCGGCATGGAAGCCGAAGGCCCAGTCCCCGTCCCAGTCACAGCCACAGCCGCGCCGCGCGAAGCCCGTTGCGACAAACGGCACGCCGACGCCGACGGCATCGCCGGTACCCGACCCGTCTCTCGCGGCGACCAGCCGGGCGGGTCTTGTGGACTATCCGTTCCCGCTGCGTGAGGGTCGCTTCGCATATCTGAAGCTGCCCGCCGACCTGACCGCCGCTGACGTGAAGCGGCTCACGGCGTATCTGAACACGTTGGCTCTCGACGATGTCGCATAGCTAGCCGGGGCCGAGGTGAACACGAAGGTGGTCACCTCGGCTAGATTCCGGGTCTTTCAGACACTTACCCTCGGCAGCATACAGAACGCGGTCACGCGATTTCGTCGGTTAGCTCCCGCTAAGACTTGAACGGATTCACGACGGCTTGCCCTCTGTCAGTGACCGCATTTCATAGAACGTGCATCCGCCGCTGCGGCCAAAGTCCGGGTCTGATCTCGGGACAGCGGAATAATCAATTGCGAGGGCGACGTACCACTTCAAGCCTTCGTGTATCCAAATCCCCTCGATGGTTCCAGGGTGGCGCCCGGTCTCTCTAGCACCACCGTCAAGTCTCAGAAGCTGCAACCGACGCTTGACCTCGTCACGCGCTCGCGCGAGAGTCAAAAACCATTGCTCGTCCGGCTTCCCGGATGTTCCCACACCGCCGAACGATGTCACCATGTAGCGAGTGTCCATGAGCAGAGCCATGACGCTTTCCGATATCGGGGTGGTCATGACGCCACCAACATCTTTCTTCGCCCCACATGCCACGCGCCGCAGCCGGGACAGCGATAAATCGTACAATCCACCTGTTGTCCAAAGCAGTAACGGAGTGAGGCGAGGTGGGCGGCAGCCGCCCGGAAGGACCAGTGGTGTTGCTTCCGACCGCATCGTCGAATCAGGACCGCGCCGCGGAAGGTGGCGACGCTACCCATTTGAAATCGCATCGGGGCTCTCCTTGTGCCGCTGGTTGACGGACTCGAGTCGCGCGGCGACCTGAGTTTAGCACGAATCGCGGTGGGTTGTCGACAATCAACGGTCATGCAAAAAGAAAGATTCCCTTTTCTTTAAGAGCTTCGCTACTAGTTGGTTGTTGGTCTAAAAACTAAATGGCAACAGGAACTTAATAAGTAAGAACTCACTTAATAACGTGAGCACTCTCACAGATTAGATTTGGGGAACCGACTAATATTCGTATTCTGCCTGCGTTGGAGTTCCTGGTGGGTAGCTCGTGGGTAACTCGCCCGGCACAAATCAGCACCATTCCACACGTCCCAGCACCACACGACGTTTTAATTCCTTAGCAAAAACGCATATTCGCTAGCGTTCCAGGGCACGTTACCCAACTGCAAAACCTCCATCCCCGGTTCAAATCCGGGCG
>JANLWZ010000079.1:0-5973 GCA_031364865.1 Elusimicrobiota bacterium | reverse complement strand
TCGCGATCACGGCGCTGGGAGGCTCGCGATTTGGAGGCGTCTGGCGGCCTGAGGACCGCATCGTCTACGCCTGCGATCTCGCCGGCGCGACGGATGCAAGCGTCGGTTCCTTCCATGGCTTCTACAGCCACCACCGTCTTGTCCTTCACGATAATGGTCTGGCCGATATCATGGCCGGCGATGGCGCGCGCGAGCGGTATACCGAAATCGATATCCGCCTGTTCATCTTTGGCGAGCGCGCGCTTCGTCAACGTCCCTGTGGAGCACATCCAGTTTTCCAGATAGGTCGTCGAAGGCAAAAAATGAATGCCTTCGGCCTCAAATTCAGCGATGACGGTGCCGAGCAGAGACTCCGCCTTTTTGTTCACGACTTTTGTCAGAAGCTTGGCGGCGCGCCAGTCGGGAAAAATATTTTTAAAGAGTTGCGTGTGTTTGACCTGGCCCGCCATCACGGCTTCACGGACCGCATTCTTTTTTAGAAAATCGATCGTTTTGCCAAGCTGGCCGATAGAGAGCCACGCGAGCTTGTCGGCGTACAGTTCAATGGAGGGATCGGCTTCTTCCTTCAGTGCCACCGCGATCACAGTGTCGCCGCGCTTTTTGGCTTCTTGAGCTAAGAGAAGCGGAAACGTGCCGTTGCCAGCAATCAGCCCGAGGGCTCTAGGACTCATCCCGTGCCCTACCGTGCATCCGAAAAGCGCGGATGGGAGACGGAGTCAAGGAAGGACGACGCTCGGGAGGAGTACTCAGGCATTTTCCGTAGAGCTATCGATGTCGGATGGCCGGCAGATTCCGCGGGGGCTTTCTTTGATAAAGGTCAAAAATTCTTTCGCTTCTGACGTTCTGTCCGCGGCCAGCAGTCGTTGAATACGTTCTTTGATCGGCATGGAAGAATCAAATACTTCACGGTAAACGAGTTTTAAATCTTTTATGACGTCGGCCGAGACACCGCGACGCCGTAGTCCCAGCAGGTTCAGCCCGGACAGTCTGGCGCGGTCTCCCCAGGACAGTGTGTAGGGAGGAATGTCGAGCGGCACCATGCATCCTCCGCCCACCATCGCAAATCTACCCACGCGGACAAATTGATGGAAAGCGGACAAGCCGCCCAAGACTGACCCTTCTCCGATTTCGCAATGGCCAGCGACGGCAACGGAGTTCGCCAAAATGACTTCGTTGCCGATGATGCAATCGTGCGCCACGTGCGAATTCGCCATAAAGAGGCATCGGGCGCCGATGCGTGTCACACCCGTGGCGGCCGTGCCGCGGTTGAGGGTTGTCGCTTCGCGAACCAGACAGCCTGGCCCCATAACGAGTTTTGTGCGCTCGCCACGATATTTCAAATCTTGAGGCGCTGTGCCGACGTAAGCGCCGGAATATATCTTGCAGGCTTCCCCAATTTCGGCGAATTCGACCACGGCATGCGGACCCACCGTGACTCTTGGTCCGATCTTCGTGTCTTCCCCGATGATGGCGTAAGGACCGATCGTGGCTGTAGGATCAACTTCAGCGGAGGCGTGAAGTATCGCTGTAGGATGGATCGCCGGTTCTTTGGAGGCGCTGAGACTCATCCCTGTGCGCCTTCTTTGTCGACAATGGCAAAACTGAAGGCGGCTTCGGTGACCAGTTGTCCTTCGACGTAGGCTTCCCCTTTGGCTTTGCCGAATCGGGAGCGCATGTTGAGGATTTCCACTTTCAATTCAAGCCGGTCCCCAGGCACAACGGGTTTGCGGAATTTGATCTCTTCCATACCCATAAAAAACGCGAGCTTGTTTTTCGCTTCGGGCTTGTGAAGGAATAACGCGCAGGCGACCTGCGCCATGGCTTCGACAATCAGAACGCCGGGCATGATGGCATGCTCGGGAAAGTGCCCTTGAAAGAACGGTTCGTTACCGGAGACAGACTTGATGCCGACGGCGGTTTTGTCGGGATCGGTGATCGTGACTTTATCGATCAGAAGAAAGGGATAGCGATGCGGAATCGTTTTTTTGAGTTGATCGAAATTAAGAACGATTGGCGGCATAAGGGGTCTCCAGGGATAGTTTCTCGGCTAAGAGTTTGACGAAATTGACGTTGTGACCATGACCGGGACGGACGGCTTTGATATGACCCTGCAGGCGCACGCCGAGGAGAAAGAGATCGCCCAGAAGATCGAGCGCTTTGTGGCGCGCGAATTCGTCCGGGTAGCGCAACTTCTTTTCTTTGTTGTGAATGCGGTCGAGGCCGACGACGACGGCATTGTCGAGCGATCCGCCGCGCGCGAGGCCTTGCTTCTTCAGCGCTTCGACTTCGTAGTCAAAACAAAAAGTCCTGGCCGAGGCAATGTCGCGTCGGTATTCGTCCGGCTGGATTGTGACGGTGATCTCCTGCTGTTGGATCAAGGGATGCTTGTAGATCAGCACGGTCGTCAGCTTGAGTTCATCGGCGGGCTCAAACGTGATTTCGGTTTCCCCGCCTTTGTACACGATCGTTTCCGTAGGCACGATGGTACGGCGCTCTGCGTTTTGCTCCACGATGCCGGCTTCCTGGAGCGCATCAAAGAAGACGCGGCTCGAACCATCGGCGACGGGCGGCTCGTTGGCGTTCAACTCGATGACGAGGTTATCAATACCGAGGGCGTACACGGCGGAAAGCATATGTTCGATGGTGTGCACGCGCATCGTGTCATTGCCGACCGTTGTGCCGCGGATCACACTGATGACGTTGGAATACAGCGCCTGAATGCGCGGACTGCCCGGCAGATCCGTGCGGACGAGTGTGACGCCGCTATTTTCCTGTGCCGGCTTAAACACGGCCTTGCACATGTTTCCGGTATGGAGGCCAATGCCTTTGTAATCCGTTTCTTTCGCGATGGTGTATTGTTTCTGACTCATGACGGTTTCTTCTTCAGCTGTTTGAAGCCTTCATAGATTTCTTCCAGCTTTCCGAAGATCGCAAAAAGCTTCATGGCCTGCTTGATAGGGCGCGCGGGAGTGCCGAAAAGAACAGCGCCTGGCTCGACATTCCCAATGATGCCTGTCTGACCCGCAATAGCGGCATTGTCGCCGATCGTGATATGGCCGACAGAACCCGCTTGACCGCCAAACGAAACACGATTTCCGATTTTGGCGGACCCCGCGATACCCACTAGCGCGGCGATGAGGCACTCACGCCCGACGCTGACGTTGTGGGCGAGGTGAACTAAATTGTCGATTTTCGTGCCGGCGCCGATGCGCGTTTCTCCGGTGGTCGCGCGATCGATGGCGACATTCGCGCCAATTTCAACGTCATCTTCTATGACGACGCGGCCAATCTGAGGAATCTTGTGATGTTTGCCGTTCTGCGTCACAAAGCCAAAACCATCCGAACCTAAGACGACGCCGGGGTGCATGATGACACGATCGCCCACCTGCGTGTCTTCGCGTAAGACGACGTTGGGGTAGAGCAGACAGTTCTCGCCTACAGTCACGTTGTGGCCGATGTAGCAGCCCGGATAAATGCGCGTCCCCGCTCCGATCTTAGCGCTGGGTTCAACATGCGCCTTGGGGTGAACACCGGCAGGATGAACATTTTTCTGCTTTTCCAGCATGCCAAGCACTTGAGCAAAAGCCCACTGCGGGTTGGCGACGCGAATGAGCGTCTTGTCCTTCGGCAGCGGCGCATCGCCATTTTTTTGCGGGATGATGAGAACTCGGGCGCGCGTTTTCTGAAGGGCATCGCTATATTTTGCGTTGTGGAAGAAGGAGATGTCCTTTTCGGAGGCTTCCGCCAAGCCCGCGGCGCCCGAGATGGTGATGGCGGCATCGCCGGAGAGTTCTCCCCCGACGACTTTGGCGACGTCCTGAGCGGCGATCGCGATCATAAATTTTCCGCCTGCAGCCGGAGGACGAGCTTCTCGCTCAGGTCGACCGTGTCTTCGCCGTAAAGCACATACGCTTTATCGAGAACGACGGTGACGCCTTCATCGCGTGCGAGCGTCTGAAGGACGGCATAAATCTTAGACATGACCCCATACGTTTTTTGCGTCTGCAGAACTTTCATGTCGGCAATGGCGTTGGCGCGAAAATTTCTAAATTCCGCGCTTTTTCTTTCGATCAAACGAGTGTTTTCATCAATTCTTTTCTGCAGCGCTGATGTTGCTTCCGGACTCAGGGTGACAGGGCTACCCGTCGCCAGTTGATCGAGCAGCGATCCCTTCTTGGTGTCTCCCTTCATCCCAGGGAGTCCTGTAGCGGGTGCTCCTTGCTGCACACGGTCCACAATGCCGGACGCTTCATGCCCGGGAAGACCGGCAAGAGGATCTTCTAAGGGGTAGGGTTCAACAGCGGCCGGCTTGGGTGGAGCGGTCGATGTGCTTGCGGCCACAGCAGGCGCCGCAGGCGCTGGCGTTAAGTCGGGTACGTTGTTCGGAGGAACGATCACGGGGGCGCCGGTTCTGCCTTCTTTGAATGCGGCTTCATCAGCAGCGACCTGTTGCCGGAGCGTATTGATCAAGGCCTGGCGCTGGCTCAAGTCGCGCTTACGTTTTTCAACGTCACGCAGAAGATCGCCTTCGGCAAAGGATTTTTCGGGATAGGAGTCAAACACGCGCTGAAGATCAACATAGCCGATGCGCGCAGGCGTGAGGGATTCCAGCGGTATTTCCACCGCCATTGCCACCATGCTCGAGATCAACAGGCCAGAGATAATGAGAAGTAAGTTTTTAAGCATGTTCGTTAAAAAAGGCTGCCTACCGTAAAGTAGAACTGCGATTGCGCCTCACCCGGTGCTGGATTCAGGGCATGGCCCCAATCTAAACGAAGTGGAAAGACGGGTGTTTTAAATCGGATGCCAAAGCCAACGCCTTGCTTGAGTCCCAATTGGTTAGAGCCGGTGGTATAGCTGATGTCTTTGAGTTTGTTCCACGAACCGCCTATGTCATAAAAAAGGACCCCTTGCAGCAGGGTTTTACCGCGTTCGTCGGGGGCAATTGGGAATTTGTATTCTACATTATAGACGTGTGCGATCTCGCCACCGTCGAGCGCGCCCACCCGGCCAAGGTCGTAGCCGCGCACGGTATCGGCACCGCCGATGTGAAAGAGTTCGTCCACAATATCGTCCCGTTGGCTCACTCCGTAGGGCTTGACCATGGCCCAATTCCCGTGAAAAGACAGCACAAACTTCCAAAAGGTCGGGAAATGCATGCTTTCATCGATGCTCGGCTTATAGAACTTGATGGCGTCCGCGGGGAAGAGACCGCCTTCGGTCATGGCGAGCGACGTGCGCTGGCCGCGCGTCGGGTCAAATTGGTTGTCGCGCGAGTCACGCACCAGCTGCTGGCCGAGATTGGACGTTTTCTTGAAGACTTCGTTGATGCTCTTATCGGCGATCGCTTCCGGCCCGAGCACCTGGCCGCGAATGCTGTCGGTAAGAGCTTGATTCGCAGGATTGTTGTAGACGTCGAAGCGTCGTCTGTGCGCGTAAGAATAGCTGAAGAGCAGGTTGTAGATGTCGGAAAAGCGCGGTCCCATGGTGACGCTGCCGCCGAGATCGTGCGTCTTGTAGGCATCGCGGACGGTATTGAGCTGAAGGGTACGCGTCACATTGAAGACATTGAGTCCCAGCGTCATCTGCTTGCCCATGAACCAAGGTTCTGTCCAGCCAACATCGAAGCTGTTCGTGCGTGAACCAAACTGCCACTGAACGTTCACGCGCTGGCCGCGGCCTAGGAAGTTGATGTGCTGCACCTGCAGAGTACCGATGAGTCCGTCCACGGAGGAATAACCGGCGCCGGCGGAGAGCACGCCAGGCTTCCCTTCGGTGACGGTAAAGATCACATCGGCTTTCGTCGGCGAGGTGGGCTGCTGAACATCCACGTCGACCGTATCGAGAAAGCCCAGGTTGTAAAGGCGCTCCACGCTCTTACGGGTAAGGACTGAACTGAAGGGGTCGCCTTCTTTCAGCCGGATTTCGCGGCGGATCACATAATCTTTGGTGTGCGTGTTGCCTTCGACGCCG
>JANLWZ010000116.1:0-2332 GCA_031364865.1 Elusimicrobiota bacterium | reverse complement strand
GGTTCGGTTTCGCGGCTGGAGGTCGGCGTAGGACGCCACCACCGACACCGTATCATTTACAAAATATTTCATATTCGCCGTCCATATCTGCCCGTCTTTGTCGCTCGAGTTATAGCTCTCCGGTAATCGAGGATCGGCCATGCCGTAACCACCGCCGATGGATAGCCGCCCGCCAAACCAGTTGAACGCCTGTGCCGGCCCTACCGCCGAGAGCACCACCACGAGTCCTGCCAATAAGTTTTTCATAAGGTATTCTCCATTCGCTGCATCATACTGTAATCTCACGCGTCTGAAAATCACGAATTTTGGCTGTATAAATTCGGGCTTTCCCTATTTGAAGAAGCCGCTTTTTGTTTCGAGTTTGGATTCGTTCATGGAGTAGTGTTTCACCACGCCACTCTCTTTAAAAACAATCTTGAGTTCTTTGCGTGTGCCTTTGCTGCCGGACTGTACTTTGTTGGCGTACGGCACAAAGTTCATCGCATTCTGTCTGTCCTGGAAGTAGTGGTAGGTCCACACTTCAAGTCCGCTGTCGGTGATATGAGTGGCGAGCGGCGAACCGAACATCGCTTTGACCTGCTTTTTCGTCGTCTTGCCCTTTTTGATTTTCTTATCGATGGAATCTTCTGTCTCATTTTTTAAAGACGCATTTCCTGATGAGCTTTTGAGAAAAGCCGACGTGGGGTTTTGCAGCGCCGCGAGCAGTAGACCCATCGTCATGAGGTTCCCGTATCGCATGGTCTTAGAAAGGCATCATCACGCCGCCGCCCAACCAGAAGTCCGGGGCGTCGCTGCCTAAGCCTGGACCAATGAGCGCTTGGTATTGGATCTTTTGACCGCCGCGCACACCGACCGCAAACATTCCAGAATTGGCCGACAATTCATTGGCAGACACTTCGACGATTCCCGACAGTTTGTTAGTAAAGGCCAGCTCCGCTCCCAGGCTGAGGCCAACAGACGTTTCACTTTTGGATTCAAGCTCGTAACGGTTGGCGCCCGAAGTGATCTCTCGATCGCGACGGCCGTTGTGGATGAGCGATAACGAACCGTTTAAAAGGATGCCTTGATGGGGGACTGGATAGGTGGCGATACCTTTTAGGTTCCAATCCACGCCGAATCCATTCACATCGCTAGAAAGTGGTCCAAGGCCGATATTGGCTCCCACCGCGAAGTCGGGCAACTCAGGGTCCAGTACAAATCGGTATTTACCGCCAAACGTAAAAACGCCTAAACCGGTGCTGTCTAACTCACCCGTGGTCGAATCGGGATAGGTTTGATAGATGAAAGGAATGTTGGCGGAAACTTCCACATCTTTCATAGGGCTGTAGCGGGCACCGATGGGCATGAAGATGGCATCGTAGGCGTTTTCGCTTCCATAGAGGAAGTGGCCGCTGACGGAGCCTGTGTGCAGTTTCGGGACTTGGGCCGTGTCGGCCAGGAGCAAGCCCCCGCGGCCGGATACATTCACACCCTCAATCACTTTTTTACCGGCAAACAAATCTTCGATATCCGCCCATGAGGGACTCGTTAAAAGGCAACCGAGCGTCATGGCCATCAAACCGCGCACTACTTTTATTGAGTTCATTACATCCTCCATCTCTTTCTCTAGGGGATTGCGAATAATTCACTGAAGCATATAACACTCTGCTACGTGAGGCAATCTATTCTAAAATCGCGGCATGCAACAGAACGCTACGCTGCATGTGTCGTCTCGTCACATGCGCCTGATTCAAGGGGGAAGGTATGAAAATGATCTCCAGCTCCGCCGAACAAACGGAATCTACGAATGTGGGCAATATTCCACGCGTCATCCGATGTCGCACGGTGGTGGGGACCGGCGGGGTGAAAACCAGACGATTGTTGTTACTGCTTAGCTTGCTGGTTTGGACGCCGTTCCTCTCTGCCGAACAAAGCAAGGTGAAAAAAGCCGAAAAGAACGCCAATGAGGTTCTGGACGATATCGAAAAAGCCGTGAAGGGCGGTATTGAACCGGCAAAAAAAGGCGGCAACAGCTTTCTTCAGAAGATTGACGACGGTGTGCACGCTGTCTGGAACAAGATTTTCGGCAAAAGTTCTAAAAAATGACATGGTATACTCTCGCGTCTTTCCGTAAAAACCAACTTTAGAAGGAGTCTCATATGGGCAGCAAAAAACCGAAGTGGCTGATCAAAGCGCAGCGCACGAAGCTCAACAAAGCGCGCGCGGAAGCTCGCAAGAAAAATCCTGGCACCAAAAACCTCGGAGTCCGGCACCTCGGCCGTCATGGCGGGGCCTTCAAACAAGGTCACGGCGTTTAGAACTCCTTTCGAAACCTACCACGCATAAGAAAAGC
>JANLWZ010000065.1:0-1742 GCA_031364865.1 Elusimicrobiota bacterium | reverse complement strand
GATTTCCGTTTTGTCCCCACTTTTCTTGGGCGTTTCGTCAGATTTTTTCTTCGCTGTCATGGGGCTCCATAGTTTTGATTGCTTCCGTCGCTTGAGGCGGCGCGGAAGGCTCCTCCTGCTGAACAGCTTCCGCTGCAGCAGGCTGAGACGATGCTTCTTTCGCAAGGACTTCATTGGCGGCTTCGATGATTTTTTCGGCCGTCTTTTCGCCTATGCCGCGTAAACCGGTCAGATCATCGGGCTTGGCCGTAGAAAGTTTTTGGAGGTTTCCCCAGCCACCCTTGATCAGCATCTCGATGGTTTTAGGGCCAACGCCTTCCAGCTTGCCAAGTTCTTCGGCACTGTGGGCGGCGCGTTCCTGTGCCGCTTCTTTGCGCTGGGTTTCAGATTTGATATCGATATGCCAGCCGGTAAGACGCGCCGCGAGGCGCGCATTCTGACCCGACTTGCCGATCGCCAGAGAAAGCATGTCATCGGAGACCACGATCTCCGCCTGCTTGCTCGCTTCGCTGACGATATTCACCGAAATGGCTTTCGCGGGAGAAAGGCTTGCAGCAATATATTTCGCCGCATCCGCCGACCAGGCAATGAGGTCGATGCGCTCGCCGCGGAGTTCATCAATAATAGGGCGCACGCGGGACCCTTTGACGCCGACGCAAGCGCCGACAGGATCAATCTTGGGATTGTTGGTCTTCACGGCAACTTTGGCTCGGAAGCCAGGCTCGCGGACGACTTCAATGACTTCCACCATCTTTTCATAGACCTCTGGAACTTCCTGTTCAAAAAGACGCTGAACAACCAGCGGGTGAGATCGACTGAGCAATATTTTTGGCCCGCGCGAACCGCGTTCTACTTTCAGAACGACAACTTTGACACGCTCGCCAATGGTAAAGCGCTCGCGCCTGACCTGCTCGCGTACCGGGAGAATGCCTTCCGTCTTACCGAGATCGATAATGATGTTGTGATCGACAAAGCGATGGACCGTGCCGCCTACCATCGTGCCTTCTTTGCTCTGATACTCTTCCAGCACGCTCTGGCGTTCGGTCTCGCGGATCTTCTGAATGATCACCTGCTTCGCCGTTTGAGCGGCGATGCGTGAAAAGTCTTCGGTGATGACAGGAATGCGGAGGTCGTCTTCGAGTTTCGCTTTAGGATCCTGCTTTTTGGCGCTCGCTAAATCGATTTCGAGGTTGTCGTTGGTAACCACCTCGACTACTTTTTTAATGAGGTAGGCCTGCACTTCGGCGGTGTCGGGGTTGATGCGCGCTTCCAGATTCACCATCTTGCCGGAATGTTTTTTATACGCAGAGACGAGCGCCTGCTCGATCATCTTTAAGATGTCGTCTTTTTTGATGCCTTTGTCCCGCTCGATCTGCTCAAGAACGGGAAGAAGTTCGCTTTTTTCTGCCACGGGATGACCTCTCTTGGTATTAGAAACTGATCTCAGGTTCGAGATGCGCTTTGGCTACATTGTCCAGAGACAGCGTGTGCACCTGCTGCACGTCGTCCTGGACATCAAATTTGCCGGACTGTATGCCTTTCAGAATGCCTTTGAAATGCCTGCGTCCATTGAGCGGAGCGAAAAGCGTCACGTTTACTTTTTCCCCGATGAAGCGCTGGTAGTCCGCCTCTTTTTTAAGAGGCCGGTTGAGGCCTGGAGAGGACACTTCCAGCGAGTAGTGCTGCGGGATGACGTCGGCAGCATCCAGATTCCTGCCCATGTGATCGGATATGAGCGCACA
>JANLWZ010000054.1:0-3901 GCA_031364865.1 Elusimicrobiota bacterium | reverse complement strand
GGCTACCGCAAACTCAAAGTTTTTCTTTCTACCCATTCCGTCCACGGTCTCTCACAGAAAGATTTTGTTCTTGCCGGTAAAATCGAAGCGCTCCCTAAAAAACTCAAAACGTAAACGGTTTCGTTAATTCAGTGGCCAGGGAAATCCCACCATTGCGCCACGTCAGTGGCGGACGCTGCATTTTCCCCATCGAACAAAGTCGGCTCACACCGAGCGGTTCAAGGCTTCGCCATAATGCTTTTGCCTGTTCGCGCGTTCCCGCAAACCCTACCGCAGACACATGCGGTTGGAAGGTTTTTAAATCAGCGATCACTTCCTGCGGCGTGTGGAATGTTTTGCAGGCGGGAACGGCTTTTAAGCCGTCAAGGATGGGATCCAACAATGTCCCATTTTCCCCTTCCAGATAGAGCATTTTAGGCGACAAGCAGCCCTCCAGATCAAACGGCTGGAGGTCATCCAGCAACGCGGAAAGTAAAGCGGGACGATGCCTCGCATGGAGTGCTTCTTTGGACAGAATACCTGCGCTGAGTTTGTGTCCGTAACCGATCAGGCGCACCTTCGCCTGAAGTTTCGCGCGTAAGTGAGCGAGCGTCTCATCCGATCCGTAAGCGACGACGGTTTTGTAAGAAGAAGCAAAGGACTCTTTCCAGAGTACGACCTGAACTTTCTCGGCGAGTGTTTTATCCACTTTCTCTAACGATCGCTTCCAAAGAGACGGAAACAGGGGTTCCCGCGAGGACGGCTTTAAATCACAGGCCGCTCCTAGCAAAAGGGTCGTGATCGCCCCAGGCAGCCAGGAGGTGAAAACATTGCCGGCCAGGACGTGAAGGACACGGGGAGGAACTTCGGCATTGGCCTGCTGAAAGGCCGGCTCCGCCGCCAAAAAATCCAATAATTTCTCTTCCGTAGCTTCCGAAAATGCGGAGTAGATCGCCTTTTCGATCATGTCACGTGTAAACCCCGTGGATACGATTAACGCTTTGACCGCTTCTTCTCGAATAGCGTCACTGGGATTCATCCAAAGCTCGGCCAGCCGCCCCAGCGAACGCACGATGTGAAATCTCTCCTGCTTCTTGACGACTAGAGGCGATAACACGGGATAGACGCTCATCCCAGATACGCCTCCAAATCCAGCGAGCAGCCTTTAAGGTCGGCCGCTGGCAAGCGCCCCTGAAGAACAAATCCATCCTCCACCAGACTTCCAGCGTCTTCGGTGCGGATAGCCATCACCGAATCGATATTCGCGAGGTCGACATGCTGCAGCGCGCCGTCCACGACGTTAGTCCTCGTCCAGGGCGGACCCTGAAAGATCGGCGAACTGCCACGCGCATAGAATTGTGAGCTCATCTCCGACATGCCGTATTCATTAATGCATTCAGCTTCCGGAATTCCCAGATGCGCCCAAACGAGCCGCAGGAATTCATCACGCGCTACCTGACGCTTTTGCGTTTTCATACCGCCTGTATCCATGAGACGGCTGCCCGCCGGACAGCGGAAGGAGACATTGGCTTTTGCACATTGATCAAAGAAGGCAAGAAAAGCAAGCGTTGTTCCGAGAAGCATGACGGGTTTTCCAGCGGCGCGCGCGCTTTCCAGTGCCCGGCACAAGCGAAGATCTTCCACCACACCCCTTTGAATAAAGAAATCGCTGCCAGGCCCGCCCCATTTGCGTTTCACCACATCCAGCATCCAGCTGAGCGACGATCTGGGCGCTTCGCCCGCCGAGGGAGCAAGAACAAAGTACGCAGCTTTGTCGCGCAAAGCCCATTTCTCAAAGCCTGCGATCAGCGATGTCTCGTAATAACTCAAAGTTTTTAGAAAGTGCTTACTGCGCGATGACAGCGTGGTGCCGCTGGAATGAAAGATGGCTGCGGCCTGTCCCACAGGAAAAGTCGCGAGCTCGGCAGACTTAAACGCCGAAATGGGTACAGCTGGAATGTCCTGCCACGTTGTCACGTTCTCCGGAGTTCGTTGCTGTGCCCGGCAATACGCCTGATAGAGTGCGTTCTTATCGAACTGATAACGGAATAGTTCCAGCGCCAGCGCATGAAAGTCGCCTTCGTTCGTTCGCATGAACCGTTCGATGCGTGTTCCTAAGCGTTCGATCGTCATCGCGCGGCCTCTACCGTTGACCGCGTGGGCTGCGGCGAACACTTTTTCAACACCTTTGTAAGAATGTCTGTGCCGTGGATCAGCTCGCGCTCTGTAACGGTGAGCGGAGGCGTCAGCGTCAAAACATTTCTTTCCGTCCCCCCGCTCAACACAATCAGCCCTTCCTTGAGGCATGCCATCACGATCTGTCCAGTCAGCAGGGGATGTGGTTGCAGCGTCGCACGGCTTTTCACGAGCTCAATACCGATGAGCAATCCCATTCCACGCACCTCGGCGACATGCGGATGATCGCCCAGACTATCACGCAGTGCCTGGATCCACTTTTGACCCATTCGTCGCGCGCGTGCTGGCAGATGCTTCTGGGTCATTTCCTTTAACGTGGCGACCGCCATCGCGCAACCCAGAGGATTCCCCAGAAAGGTGCTCGTATGAATGGCTTCCCCTTCGGAAGGCGGCCAGGCGTCCATGACATCGCTTTTCCCCAAGCATGCCGAAAGAGGAAAACCATTCGAGAGCGCTTTGCCCACACACACAAGATCAGGTGCAACACCGTACACGGAAGAGGCGAGCATCTGTCCTGTTCTCCCTATCCCGGTGAAAACTTCGTCCGCGATGAGCAGCATGTCAAAACGCTTGGCAAGTTCCGCCAGGCCTTTCATAAAAGTCGCACCTGCAGGTCTTACGCCTCCGCGCCCCTGTATGGGCTCTACAATCATGGCGCCAAAAGGACCCGAAGGATGGTTGCCTTGTCTCAAAAAAAGCTCCAGGATCTCGAGACATTTTTCTTCCTGCCGCAAGTGGAGCAGATCCGGAAACGGCAAATGCGTACACCAGACCGGCAACTGATTTTGAAAAGGCTTCTGAAATTCCTGCCGATCGGTGATGCCGAGCGTGCCGTAACTTAGACCATGGTAGGCTCGGTCAAAAGCGATTACGCCGCGCTTACCTGTTTTGAGCCGAGCGGTCTTGAGCGCCGACTCCACGGCTTCCGAACCTGAACTGGAGAGAATAGTTTTGGAATAGACGTTCTGGGTGGCGCGAGAGAGAGCTTCGAGAAGTTCTACTTTGGCACGATTGGGATGCACATCGCCCATACCGTGCCACATCTTCTTGCTCTGTGAAAGGATCGCTTTGCGTACGGCGGGAGGGTTGTGCCCCAGATTCATCACTCCGAAGGCGCTGGTGAGATCGAGATAGGAATTTCCATCGACATCGCGCACGCGGCTGCCGGAGGCGGACTCCCAAAACACCGGGAACTCGTCACTCAGGAAAGTAACGTTGCGGGACTCCACCCTTTTAAGGCGCGCGGAGAGCTTGCGCGATTGCGGACCAGGGATACGGCGTGGTCTATTCGAGGTACTCACGCAAGGGTCTGCTGCGCGAAGGATGCCGCAGCTTGCGGATGGCTTTGGCTTCGATCTGTCGCACGCGCTCGCGCGTGACGTTAAAGATCCGGCCGACTTCCTCAAGAGTACGAGGATAGCCCGTCCCTATCCCAAAACGCAGGCGGATGATCTGGGCTTCCCGTTCGCTCAAGGTAGAGAGGATCTTTTCTACTTCGCGGCGGCGCAAGAATTCGTGAGCGGAACGTGTCGGTGAAGGTCCGGTACGATCTTCGATGAAATCTTCCAGGTACGAATCGTCTTCGTCACCCACCGGGGTTGTGAGCGAGATGGGGTCCTGCATGATCTTCAGGATCTCGCGGACCTTCTCCATGGAGAGGCGTAGATGCTTGGAATATTCCTCGACACTTGGATCGCGGCCCAGTTCCTGACGGTATCGGCGCGGT
>JANLWZ010000036.1:0-4835 GCA_031364865.1 Elusimicrobiota bacterium | reverse complement strand
AAGGAATGCCCGTCCCCCGACCGTGCGGGCGATCCCTTTTTCACATCGTGAATTACGTGCGTGAATTACACGGGGTACTAAGAATTTCTAATTTATTTGATGGGGACTTCCCGGTTTCCTGAACACGCTTTTTGATGGGGGTATGCAAAAACCCATCAAAAAGCTCGTTGGAACCTCCTGATGGGCCATGTGGTAATCCATTGTTACGAGCAAAGGAACTACCAAACAGATGTACCCATTATGCGCTGATGCGCCTTTTATCCAGAGTCTTCGACATTTCGACCAAGAATTGTTTCTCGCAATCAAGGCCAAGGGATGCCCTCATTGTGGCGGCCCTTTGGATACCGCCAATTATCTTAGAAAGACTCGCGGGTTATCAGAGGGGTCTGAAATTCGCTTCAGCCTTTGTTGCCGCGTAGAGGGCTGCCGCAAACGGCGCCAGCCTCGGTCGATCCGCTTTCTCGGACGCAGGGTGTATGGCGCCTGGGTAGTGATTCTGGCTATCGACTATTGTAACGATCTTGGACTTAAGGGACAAATCGCCCGTCAGACCATCAGTAGATGGAAAATTTTTTGGAGAGAGCGCCTGTCGGAGGCCGGCTCATTCTTGAAATGGGCACGAGGAGTTCTACCGCCGGGAACAAAGTCGACTTCTCTCCCCAGTTCTTTGCTTGGTCATTTTGGTTTTCCAAAACGTGAATCTTGGATTCTGATTCTAAAATTCTTCACCGAACCTGTCTGAGAGGGCTCCAAGAGTTTACGCTATTGTCTGATGGCGCGCTCAGTTCGCGCAGAAGTCGTGCGTAGCGATGGAGCGAACGGGTCAGATAAACCGCGTTTTACCCCGTGAATCCCTCGCGGGAAAAGAAACGAGGAAAAGCCGATGAAAAAAATTAAAACTGAGCGCTCGTCGCATCAGCTCTGGGCGGAGTTCCGCTTTGGAGTGGTGGGAGCGCTATTGTCCAATCCTCCAGGAGGCCAGGAACTGAGACAAAGACTCAGAGAGCTTTCTGAAACTCAGTGGACGCACCCGATTGAGGAACGAAAGTTCACTGTTTCCTTTCCGACGATCGAGCGTTGGTATTACAAGAGCCTTAATCAAGACAAAGATCCTGTTGGGGCCTTACGCCGAAAACTTCGTATAGACTCAGGAACGACAAGGCATCTCACGCCTGAGATGAAGGATTGGCTTCAAAAAAATTATCACATTCACCCGAGCTGGAGTGGGCAACTTCATTGCGATAATCTGAGAGCTTGGCTTTTGGAAAATCCGAGTCTCGGTATGGAGTGCTCGTACGCGACGATACTGAGATACATGAGGATCAAGGGATGGGATAAAAAGGCACGAGTTCGTTCTCCATTTGCACCGGGACGACTTGCGGCAGAAGCCCGGCTGCAAAGTCATGAAGTCAGAACTTTTGAAGTAGAGTATGTGGGTGGGCTTTGGCACTTGGATTTTCATCATGCTTCAAGGCAAATTCGCACTGAACAAGGCGAGATGGTGACCCCGCTTGCCCTGTGCGTGATTGATGATCGCTCACGGCTTTGCTGTCACCTTCAGTGGTACTGGCATGAAGACACGCGCTCACTGGTACATGGGTTCGTGCAGGCCCTCCAGAAACGGGGGATGCCCCGGTCCCTCATGACCGACAATGGATCCGCCATGACATCAGCCGAGTTCACCGAAGGGTTACTCCGAGTGGGTGGGATTATTCACGAAAAAACCCTAGCCTACAGTCCCTATCAAAATGGAAAGCAAGAGTCCTTCTGGGGCAACCTTGAGGGCCGAATGATGGCCATGCTCGAAGGAAAGCGTGATTTATCGCTCGAAGAACTCAATGGGATCACGCAGGCGTGGGTCGAGATGGAGTACAACCGCGCCGTCCACTCAGAAACAAACCAAAGCCCGGTGGATCGATTTCTTCATGACAAATCCGTGCTCCGCCAAGCGCCAGAGACCAACGTGCTGATGCTTTCGTTCCGGCGTGATGAAGCCCGGACGCAGCGCAGGAGCGACGGAACGATCTCGATCATGGGAAAACGTTTTGAGATTCCGTCAGCATTCAGGTCGCTGCCACGGATGACGGTGAGATTTGCTGAGTGGGATCTGAGGGATGTTCATTTGATTGATCCGAGGACCCAGGCCATGCTGGCGCCGCTGTATCCGCTGGACCGAAAGAAAAATGCTGAGGGTTTGCGCCGAAAACTCGGGACAAATCTGCCTCCGCAGTCAATGGCGAGTCGTGAAGATGCGATGCCTCCGCTCTTACAAAAGATCATGGCTGAATACGCGGCGTCAGGCCTGCCTCCGGCCTACATTGTCGATCCAAAACCCCACCGCGAAGAAGATGAAACCAATAACGAAGAAGGATAAAAATCATGAGTACAAAAAAAATGCAGGCCCTTTTTGGGCTGAAATGGGATCCATTTAGCCAGGACATCCCTGCTGAGGCGATTTTTAGGACGCCGAGATTTGATCAGTTTTGCTACCGAGTTGAAACATTGACCTTGGATGGTGGCTTTGCATTGATCACAGGCGAGAGTGGGATGGGGAAGTCTGCGAACCTTCGGGCACTTTATGATCACCTCTCAAAAATTCCGGAGATCACAGTCGGAGACATCATTCGTCCGCAAAGTGGGCTCGCGGATTTTTATCGAGAGATGGGAATGCTCTTTGGTGTCGAACTCAGAAACAGTAACCGTTGGGGAGGCTATAAGGGGCTCCGCGAAAAGTGGAAGCATCATATTGCAACCACACTGCTCCGCCCAGTACTATTGATTGACGAAGCCCAGGAAATTCCTCACCCAGTGCTGTCGGAGATGCGGCTCCTATCAATGGATAAATTTGATTCTTCGAGTCTTCTGACTATTGTTCTGGCCGGCGATCAACGGCTAACGAACGCCTTCAAGTCAGAAAATCTCATCCCTCTTGGAACGCGAATGAAAACTAGGCTCATCATGGAGCCGTGGATGAAGCCGCAGCTGATTGAACTCCTGAAAGAAAGCATTCGGCTTGCTGGAAATCCAAAGCTTCTGAGCCCCGGATTGACTGAAACACTGTCGGAACACGCGGCAGGGAGTCCGCGAGTTTTGATGAACCTCGCGGCGGAATGTTTGGCTATTGGCATGTTCAAGGAAAAGTCTCAGCTTGATGAAGGCCTGTTCTTCGAATTGTTCCCAGCGCCTACCACAGGCAGCGGAAGCCGCCGAAAACCTGTCCTAACATCCACAAAATAATCGCAATACCACTCGCTCACGGCCTCGCTCGGATCCACCCTGCGGGGCCGTTCCATATCCGGCGATCTATGCCGCGATTGCGCCATCAAAAACCTGCGAAACAGGTCCATCAAAAAGCGCGCAAACTCTTAAGTGTCACTGAAGCAATCAACAATTCTCTAAACATCTAGAAATCTCCTATCAGGCGGACTGTTTTTATCATATATTAATCACTTTAACTAGCGCCTGTTAGCTAAGTAACGGGGTCGCATTGATTCGTAATTAAGTGCACTTAGACGCGGAGCCGTAATTAGGAGGAAACGGCTCGTGGCCTCACAATCATGTCACCAAACAAAAAACCGCCCCTGGCAGGGGGCAGAAACGACATGACTATGAAACGCCACGAGCTCATCAAGGACCATATCAAACGTATTGGAGATCGCTACCGGGATGCCTCCAAGGGGCGCAAGAAGGCAATCCTGAACGAATTCTGTCTGACCTGGAGCCTGGGACGGAAGTATGCGATCCGCCTCTTAGGCGGAAAGACGAGGCCGAGTGGCAAAAGGTCAGGGCGGCCCGTCCACTACGATGGCCGCCTCGTCCAGCACCTGACCGTTCTGTGGGTCTCGATGGAAAGGATATGCCCCAAGCGCATGAAGGCGGCCCTCCCCATCTGGCTTCCATTTTATCGCGCCCCAGAGTTTGATCCCAGGCTTAAGGCCGCATGTCTGGCGATGAGCGCATCGACCATCACGCGTTTTTTACAGCGCGGCAGAAAAACATTGAAGGGTCTATCCGCAACGAAACGGTCGAAATTTTTCAAATACAAAATCCCACTCCACGAATTCACAGAAAAAGTCGTTAACATCGGGCATGCGGCCACGGATACAGTCGCACATTGCGGCGATTCGCTCATGGGAGAGTTCGCGTGGAGCCTGACTGTGACGGATCGACTGACGAGCTGGACTGAAAATCGAGGTACGTTATCGAAAAAATCGCATGAAATTGAGAAAGCACTACGATCAATCGAAAAGACTCTGCCCTTCAGGATTCTTTCGCTACAAAGCGACTGTGGCACTGAATTTTTGAATTATCGCATCATGAAGGCTCTCCAGAATCGCCCACAACCGATTATTATGACGAGGTCAAGGCCTTACCATAAGAACGATAATGCACATGTCGAACAAAAAAATTTCACGCACGTCCGCCAGGTTTTTGGTTATGACCGGATTGAGCAACAAGAATTAGTCGCGCTCATGAACGAGATCTATACGGATTACTGGAATCCACTTCACAATTTCTTTTTGCCGTCGATGAAGCTGAAAGAAAAAGAACGCCACGGCTCGAAGATCATCAAACGCTACGACAAGCCTGCCACTCCCTACGAAAGATTCATGCTCGCCCCGAATGTAACCGAGGAACAGAAAGAGCAACTTAAGATCAGGTTCAAAGCTCTGAACCCCTTTGAGCTCAAGCAAGGACTAGAAAAGAGGCTGGAAGTCTTTTTCTCTCTCTTGAGGCAGTCCAAGATCGGGAAGAAAGCAGCATGATTCTGGGACCCTGCGTCTTGGTGCACTAATCAAATGAGTCAATACGCGCGGGGAGGTTTTTTCGAAATG
>JANLWZ010000011.1:0-6811 GCA_031364865.1 Elusimicrobiota bacterium | reverse complement strand
TGAAGAAGCGCCGCTGCGTTGTAGAGATTTCTTGTGCCGATTTTGTAATCCGCATCGACATAGCCCATGAGAATTGCTATTTCACGTTCTGATTCTGCAATCTTATCAAGCATTTCGCGGTTCTTTTTCACAAAGCCCTTTAGCTCAAGAAGGTCGCGCGGTGGATAACCGGTCAAGCTGAGTTCAGGGCATACGACCAGTTCCGCGCCGCGCTTTCGGGCGGCCGCGGCGGCCGCCAGGATCTTCCGGGCGTTGCCTTGAAGGTCGCCAACGATAGGATTGAGCTGGGCAAGAGCGATTTTCACACGGGAATTGTACATGTATCGAAATCAAAATTTCCATTGCAAATACGTATAGATTCCGATAGGAAATATCGTGCGTTATTGGATCTGGTGGAACGACATCGCGCAGGGTCCTTTTGATACAGAGGAACTTGTTTCTTTAAAAGCTTTCAGCGAAGAGCTCCTGGTCTGCATGGAAGATCGCCAGGATTGGATCCCAGCTAGCCGGATTGCGGACCTCTCATCAGCGATTGAGCAGGTGCGTGCGCGGCGTTCGACTCCGAAAGTCCCGCCGCCTCCCCCTCCCAGAAACCCGCCAGGCGTCAGGGTTTTGCAGGGCGAATTCTTCGGCGAATCCCCAGCGCAGCAAAAGCTTCTCAATACCGAGGAAAAAGGCGGCGGCGGACCGTACGCCTACTATCCCGTCCAAGTCGATATTCCTGACGATGCGTGGATCTATCGCACCGCACGCGTGACGATGCCTATTTATTTTCCAAAACAGCCTCTGCCTCAGGCAGCGGTCATCGATCTGCCCATGCCGGCGCCGCAGCGGATAGCCGTGACGCCGCCGCCGGTTATAAAAGAATCTCCCGTGCGCGACATCCTCGAAGAAATGTCCGCACCCGATGTGCAGGAAGTTCCTATTCCTCTCACTATCGTTGAAACGGCGCCCGTTCCTTCTCCTTCGTTTGATCTGCCGTCTTATCCCGCCGAGCAGGGTGACACGCAAGTCGAACGAAATAAAATCCGCTGGGCCACCTGGATTCTTGGGCCCGTGGGCCTGATCGGAGTACTCGCCTTCAGCGCTTACTGGTTGATGGATCGCGCTTCGACGAAGTCCGCTCTTCTCGAAGCGATCAGCACCAGAGTTCCCAAACGCCGTACGCCGGCCGTCGTCGTAGACACGGCATCCCCCTTGCCACCTGCCAGAGCGAAGAAGGCCCTCATCAAGAAAGCCGCCCCGCCGATAAAACGCCTACCTCCAAAAGTCATTACGGAGGTCGAAGCGCCGGTCGTTGTGCCGCCGCCATCGCTGCCCGGTGTGAAACCAGCCGTAGATTCCTGGGCGGATAAGCAGAATGACGCGATCGATTTTGTGATGAACAAGAATGTGCCAGGCACGAAAACATCGATTAAAACGCAAGCCAAGGCCATGCTGGACGCCATGCATGAACGCGAGCTTCTGCATGCCGCGGAAACCGGCGAACGTCTCTACCAGCCCGACAAAATAACATGGGCCGCGTTGCGCGAAGGAGGCAGCAAGTATCGTGTTTATCTGAATTTCATGGCATGGCAGGCCGGCGGCGAACGTGTCCAGTCGCGCTCCTATCAATTCATCGTAGATCTGCAAACCAAGACGCTGCAGCCGGAAGACGCTTCCACCGACCAGGACCTGTTTCATCCTTCTGCAGATCTCACGCTCAAGCACAACCCAATGGCGGTGGATATTGAATCGATTCTGGGCGGCGTGGATTACTACAACAAGCAGAAGATGCGCGCGATGATCGTGAAAAATAGCCGAAAAAATAAATCAGAGTCTGCAGAAATCTCCCGAGCCATGTCTGCCGCTAAAGAGAAAATTAATCGTGCCGCGGCTTACTTCCGCAAAACCTATTCTGAAAAAGCCCTCCAGAATATCGCCAAGGCCTATCAGTTTTCGGAGATTCTAAAAGGTTAGTCATGGCACGGTATTGGATGTATCTGGAAGGACACGTTGAAGGACCCTACGGTGTGGAGCAGATTATCCGCCAGAAAGGGTTTTCGCGCCAGACACTGGTGTGTGTCGAAGACGCCTCAGGCAAGCCGCAGCACTGGATTTCCCCCGCTGATATTCCGGAGTTAGCGCATATTTTCAAAGCTATCGATGACAAAGCCGCTGAAGTGCCTGCGGCACCGAGACCGAGCGTTAAGCGGGATCCTCGGCCTCAGCGAGTCTATACCCCTGCTGTCATGCTGAAAAGACCCAGCAGCATCAATGCCGTTTTTTGGGGCTGGATGATGCTCGCTGTACTCCTCCTCGGTGGAGGAACTGTCGCCTGGTTTATGCAGAACGGCCGAACGGCGGAAAAAATGGCACAGCAAGAGGTACGCCGTCTTATTGAAAATGTTCATTTGTCCGGTCCTTACGGATCGCTCGCTCAGTACATTCAGCAAAAATCCATCGTGCCGCGCTGGGACATCGAAAAGAAGTTCAAAGGACTTTATAACGCCACGGTGTCCTGGTATGCGGAAGGAAAGGGGGCTGGTGAAGCCCATACTCTCTATGCTTTTGAAGTGAACACCCAGGCACAAACCGTTCGAGCGTTAAACAGCGCCGCGGCGAAGCTGCTTTCTGGTTCGCTTGCCTCCTCACAGAAAGCGCCGGCTGCCGATAAGCCTCCGGCGGAAAAGAAATCCAAATCACCCCCCAGTTTTGACCGTTCCCTCGAAAGTTATATGGCTTCCTTGACGGCAGGTGATTTCCCATCCATCTGGTCGAATTTCAGCAAACGAAAAAAGGCGGAAATGGCGAGCGGCGGTATCAGCCGTGACGGCTTTATCCGCCTCCAAAGCCTTACCCATAAGCTGGAGGCAGGCGCACAAACGACGCTCGTGAAGACCAAAGAAGAATCGCCCGCTGAACGGTTGGTGCTCTTGAAGCAATCGCCTCCCGGCCAGCCGGAAACGTTTATCAAACAGCTGTGGATAACCGAGGACGGCGCATGGAAGCTGGATGATGAGCAGAAGCGCAGTGCCGGTGCACCGGAAGCCGAAGAAGCGCCTGTTCCCAAGACGAACGCCCCAACGCCTGCAGTACCTCCGCACGCTCCGGCCTCGCTGCCGGGCATGTCTAATTAACATCCCATCTGAAATACGGTATGATTTACTCAATGAAAGCCTTCCTACAGCGCATGGTTGCCTGGAACAAACCCTACTTTAACGCCATCACCCGATTTTGGGACGCCCTTCGTATCAGCGCCAAGCTTTCCGTGATCATGACCGGGATGATTCTCGCATTGACTTCGTTTTTTTACGTCTTTGCGCTCTTTCAGATCACCCGCGAAATCAAAATCAGCGCCATTCAGAAGGGAGAGGCAGTCGCCGAAGCGCTCAAGGACGAGGTGGCGTATGTCATTCTGGCGGGTAACTTTCCCTCTTTGAATTATTCTTTTAAGCGGCTGACATCGACACGCCATGACATCGCCTATATTTTTCTCCTGAACCCCAACGGAAAAGTCCTGGCCCATTCGGATGCCAGCATGGTCGGCAAGTCGTATGCCGACCGTTCCATCACGGAAAGCCTGCTGGATCCCAATACGCGGGTCGAATTTAAGCGCACGAAGCATATCAACCGGTTAATCGATATCGACATCTGCAGCGTTTCTGTCCCGATTTTCACCCGGGGACAGCGCGGTGGGACGCTTCATATCGGTTTGTCTCTGACCCAGTATCTGGCATCCAACGCACCACGTATCCGAAGCAAGATCGCCTGGTTCATCATTCCCTTCTCGATCTTAGCCGTGCTGCTTGCGATCCGGCTGGCCCATTCCTTTACGAAGCCATTGCAGCAGCTGGCTCGTGGAGCCGCGGAAGTGAGCAAAGGCAATTACACGGTACAGCTGCCCCTGCGTAGAACGGACGAGCTGGGCGAAGTAGCGCAGGCGTTTAACACGATGGCTGTTAATCTCAAAGAAAACTTCGATAAGGTGTCGGATATGGCCAACCGCGACGGCCTGACAGGGCTTTATAACTCGCGATTCTTTCGAGAGGCTCTGGGGAGAGAACTTGACCGCGTGAAGCGCACCAACCGACCCTTCTGCGTTCTCCTGATGGACGGCGATAAATTTAAACGGATCAACGATCGTTATGGCCATCCCACAGGCGACCTCGTCCTTCAGCACATCAGCAAACTGGCGGGATCTGTGTTGCGTGGGTATGACACGCTCGCGCGTTACGGCGGGGAAGAATTTATTGCGATGCTGCCCGATACGACGGGATCTCAGGCGCTGCTGATGGCGGAGCGGCTTCGCCAGGGGATTGAAAACAAGCCTTTAGTCGTGGAGAATTCCACGATCATCCGCCTGACGATCAGCGTAGGTGTCGCGCAGGCGCGCGCTCCTTATGAAGTCAAGGAGCTGATCAGCCAGGCTGATCAAGCCCTTTACCGCGCCAAGGAGACCGGACGCAACCGCGTCGTACTTTATAAGCCTTTGGATAATCACGACGTCCAGGTTCACAAATCCGCCATCCAGACTTATCTATAAAATTCATTGCAATCAATTTTATCCCCGTTATCCTAGTCATAATGAAGGACAGATATATGGTTAGAAAAGGATTTTTAATCGGCGCCCTCAGTGGCTTTTTTGTGGCCGGCTCGGTGTTATGGGGTCTGCCTGCGGTGGCGACGCTTATGCCTCAGCACCAGGGCGAGCCAGTCATTCCCTCCAGCTCGTTTCTCCCCATCGTTCGGGACGAAGTACCGCCGGAGATCACGTGGTTCTTCATTCAGTACCCCTATGTATCGGCAGCGACCACCTACAAAGCGAAGAACAGGCATACCTACGTTATCTCCGATACGGATCGTCAAAAAGAATATGTTGTCCAATTTGGACAGCGATTCCGCCGAGTCGAAATCTATACGAAAGGCTCCAACAAATCGCAAATCCATGTCTTTATGCCCGGTACGAAGCGGACAGTCTTATTTCAAGACGGCCTCATTGTTTCAGAGAGCCATGCGACAGAGCCCAATTTATGGATGTGGAAGTCGCCGCTCTGGAACAAGCGGCATATACAGATTTACAGCCAGGCGGACATGTGGTTGAACGCGCCTTTTAAACGCTACTCCTGTGCGGGCTTTGTGCATCGCTATCTGAAAGACGCGAAGGTGGCCGTCCCAATCCTGGACGCGTGGGATATGGCGAAGCTGCCCTGGTCACGAGTGCCGGTAGAAGAAGTGGAGCCCGGGGACATCCTCACGTTTAAAGCGGTGACGGAGCAGCACCGCCGATTCTGGGGCCACAGCATCACTCACGTTGGTGTGTACATCGGAAACGGCAAATTTATTCACGCCTCAACAGCCAGTCACAAAGCCAAACGATCCTGGATCCGTGTTGCTGACGTCCAGGATTTCCGCCACAGAATCCACAAAGTACTTCGTCCGCCCGAACTCCTCTAATAACAACGGCAAAAGTCGTGAATAGTAAATTGTGAATAGTTCTAAACTATTTTCTAGTTACTACTTGACGATCTTTGCCGTAACAACGCGCAGGGGGATGGCTTTGAGCATCTTGCCATTGGCGAGTATTTCGATGGAGTAGTGCCCTTCGGCAGCAAAAGGAACGTTGAAAAAGCGCAGCGGCAGCATCACAGCTTGTTTCCAGCCGGCAGGAGAGCCCGGCGCTTTGGGCATCATCAGTTCGCCGCTGGCAGAGGCCACGTGCTTGGCGTCAGCGTCGAGGAGAAGAATCTGCAGTTCGTGTTTGCGGTCGAGATCCATGGGACTGAGGAGAAGCCGCAGCACAACCGCCAACGCCGCATGCGTTACGGGAAAGGCTCCTACGTTGATCGTGTCAAAGGCTCCCCCTAAAACGAAAAGCTTGCCGTTAGCGACATCCGCGGCATCAGCGAGAAAGGCGAAATCAAGTTCCATGGTTTATAGAGATCTTGTCTGAACAAGCTCAATGAATCGTCCGTTGTCATAGGTATACGTCGTGTCGCCGGCGGGACTGCCTAAGACTAGCAGCACGTCTTTTTTCACTTTTATTTCTGCAGCGTCAGGTCCTGTTTCGGACAGCGACAGGTTTTGCGCCAAAATATACGTTTCAGGATCGATGCCCATCGACTGCACGATATTTTCTGCGTACGTATTCCCCTCTGCCATAAAAATGATCACGATTTGTTCTTCCTGGCCAACCGTCGTCAGGGCGATCTGGATGGCGTAATCGCGCTTGCCGTTTCGGTCAAAGTCTCCAAAGGTCAGTGAGGGAAGACGGTTGGTGAGTTTTTTGGCGAATTCTTTCTGAACGGCGGCGCTTACGGGGGCCAGTTTCCATCCGGGGTACTCCTGATCCAGCTGGTGCTTAATTTCAGGCGGCAGAACGATAGGGGTGACAGCGGGAGCTGCAACGACGGCAGCCAGGATGGGCAATAACCACATGCACGAATTATACGTTACACGCTTGCGCGCTTAGAGAATCAGGACGACCTTGCCTTCTCTCTTCTGATCGCCGTACTCCATAATGAAAAGATAGACACCGCTGGAAACGCGCGAGCTTCCAGTGTTTAAGAGATACCACGTGACTTCCGTATTTCCACCAGACTCAATCGTCTGCACATGGCGGCCGGCGGTTGTGAAGAGACGGATCCGCGTACCGGGATTCAGGTTGCGGAAGGTGATGCCGGGAAGTCCTGACGTTGCTTTGAACGGTACAGGTCCGACCGTGGCTTGATCCAGACTGCCGACGCCGCCGGAACCGAACACGACCACGACGTTTGCCGAATCGGAGAGACTATTATTCAGCGTGGAAGCGGTGATATGAACCTGCCGGATC
>JANLWZ010000412.1:0-6219 GCA_031364865.1 Elusimicrobiota bacterium | reverse complement strand
ATACAGCCATGTCGAGAAGCGTGATTCATGGTGAAAGTCCCCCAGATGGCGATAGGCCTGCAGGAAGGCGTCTTGAAGGACGTCTTCGGCATCCGTGCGGCTTCCAAGGATGCGTGCAGCCAAATCGAATAGGGAATCCTTGTACTTAAGGAAGAGGCTCGTGAAGGCCTCGCTGTTGCCTGCCAACGTCTGCTTGATGATCTCGTGTTCTTCCTGATACCTGCTGTCGATGACGGTTTGTGTTCGCATGATTTTTGTTTCCTCCATGCGACATTGAACACCATCCCTCTTTTGTCAGGTATCAGCGGGTGGATGAATTAAATGTAGGTGTTTGTCCTACAGGCTACTTCGTGGTGGCAGAGGCAATGTTTTTTTCGATGGCGTAACGGATGAGTTCGGCTGTCGTCGAGAGTTTCATTTTTTCAAGGATGCGCGAGCGATAGGTGCTCACTGTTTTCACCGAGAGAGAAAGTTCTTCGGCAATCTGGCTCGCGCTTTTGCCTTCGCCAAAGAGCGAAAGAATTTCGTGCTCGCGATCCGAAAGACGTTTATGTGGAGTGCTGCTCTCATTATCCTGAAGGGACGTCACGAGATCCTCCGCCTGGGACTCCGAGATAAATTTTCTTCCGGTCGACACTTTGCGGATAGCGGCCAACAGTTCTGTCGAGGCCTGATCTTTGGTGACATAGCCGGACGCGCCTGCCCGTAACGCCCGCATGGCGTACTCCTCTTCGGAATGCTGAGATAGTATCAGGATAGGTAGATTAGGAGCTTTCGCTTTCAGCTGCTTCAGGACATCCAGACCATTGCGGCCAGGCATCGAAATATCCAGGAGAACGACATCGGGGTGCGTTTTAGCCGTTTTGGCAATCGCTTCGGCGCCATCCGCCGCTTCGGCGACTACCGTCATGGTTCCCGAGTGCTCAATAATGCGTTTTAAGCCTTCCCGCACAACCCGGTGATCATCTGCAATAAGAATTTTGAGCATCATGTATATTTTTATACCAGAGTCTTGATGAAATTTTGTGTCCGCAGAAGCTCCTGGCGAGCCTGTGCCACCAACTCAAGAGCGCCCTCGATCTTGCCCTGAGCACCCGTCATTTCGAGCTCTTCCAGAGTCTTTGCGACGCGCGTCATCCCAAGCAACCTGCTGGCGCCCTTGGCAGCATGCGCCCAGCCTTGAATCGCTCTGGAGGAATTATCCTTGATGGATTTCTCGACCTGCTGCAGGTAGGCCTGGGTCTCTTCAAAATAATCACGGATCAATGGATCGTTATATTTATCGGAAAACCGCACAATTTCGGACAGTTGCTTCAAATCGACCAAGTCCTGGTTCTTCATCACCACATTATAGTTCTTCAATACTGCTCCCCTTTTATTAAGCATGTGGATAAAATCTAAAACAACCTGTTTTATCCACTTATTTCCGTTAAACTATAGATATGAAGAAACTACAACCCACCGTACTTATCAGCTTGCTTTTTACTCTTTGCGCCTCGAACGCCTTCTCTTCTCTCGTAGGACCGTGGCTACGCTATGATTCTCCGGAATTAGGATTTCAGATTCCCGTGTCGTATGGCTGGAAAGTGACCTCTGTTCCGAATGGCATTGTTTTTGCAATGCAGCATACACCTGACCCCTACGTCCGTGTGGCCGTGGGCCGCGTGGAGGCTCAAGGTCAGCAAGCCCATGAGATCATCATCCAGCATTGGCTCCGTCGTCAGAAAAGCGGGGCGGTACAGAAGCCGGCCCAAATAGATGGGCATAAAGGAATACTAATAGAAGGTCAAAATGAGGAAGGCTCATATCGTGATGTATTTGTCATGCAGGATAAATATTTGTATTGGATCGGGTTCGCCGCTGAAAAAAAGGACCTCTGGTCTGACTATTCCAAAACTTTCGATATCGTAACCGACGGTTTTCGCTTCTCTCACTGACCACCTCGCCCCGATTCCCGAGGTCATGAAAATTCATGACGATCGGGTGACGGGGAAATTACTACATCGCCGGGCTGCTGTTCCTCACAGTGATCGTGTCACCCTTCTTGATCTCCGCTAGTTGAATCGCCACACCGTCGCGTGTAATTTCGGTGCTTTTACTGACTTTCAGCGTCTGAGAGACTCCGTTGGAGTCTTGAAGCTGCAGGCTCTTATTGGCCTTGTCAATTTTCTGCACCACACCGGTCAGCGTGTTCATGGCTGAAGATTCATCCAGGGCTCCCTGATCCGAATTTGAGATCGCATCGGGGTTCGCGCTCGTTCCTGCGGCGCTGCCAGGACTACCAGGATTAGCACTGGAGTCAGCGTTGTAATCCACCGCCCATGTGAGTCCTGAAGCTCCTACGACTGCCACAATGGCTGCTAGAGCTATGTTCTTGGATACGTTCATGTATGTCCTCCTTGTCAGTTGTGTTGGGGAGAGTAACTCCCTCTTCCGATTTGACGCATGGCCGCGCGAACGGGTTACAGAACGTGTCTTGTATTAATACTGTTCTTATTTATTCGACGGTGACGCTCTTAGCCAAATTGCGTGGTTGATCAACATCGCAACCACGCAAACGGGCTATGTGGTAGGCAAGCATCTGTAGGGGTAGGACAGTGAGGAAGGGCGAAAGCAGTTCGTGTATCGTTGGAATCGTCAGCATTTCATGAGCCTTTAGCTCGAGGTCTTTGTCGCCAGCAGTGCCTACGGCGACGACATGTCCGGAGCGCGCCCGGACTTCTTCAATATTCGAAAGCATTTTGTCATGCACAAAGCTCTGTGGGGCGATCGTGACCACGGGCACGCCGCGCTCGATCAGCGCGATCGGACCATGCTTCATTTCCCCCGCCGCATAACCCTCCGCATGGATATAGGAGATCTCTTTCAGTTTGAGCGCTCCTTCGAGAGCGATGGGGTAGTTCACATGACGTCCGAGAAAGATAAAGCTCTTCTGCGTATAAAGTTTGGAGGCGACGCGTTTGACCGCTTCCGCCTTGTTTAAGACGCTCTGCATGAGAACGGGCAACTCCTTCAGCGCGTCCAGCAAAGGATTTAAAGCCTCTTCCGACATTTTGCCGCGGCTTTGCGCGAGGTAGACGGCCAGCATGAGAAGCGCCGTGAGCTGGCCCGTAAAGGCCTTGGTGGAAGCCACGCCGATCTCAGGTCCGCAAAGCGTGTAGAGCGTGTGATCGGCTTCCCGAGTCGCACTCGCACCCACAGCGTTACAGATCGTCAACGTCTCAAAACCTTTAGCTTTGGCGTCTCGGAGGGCCGCCAGCGTATCCGCGGTTTCTCCGGACTGCGTGATCAGAACGACCAGTGCTCCTGGCTCACGTACGATGCGCCGGTAGCGGTATTCGCTCGCGAGATCCACTTCACAAGGCACCCCTGAGAGTTCTTCGATCCAGTATTTGCCGACTAAACCCGCATGGTAGGAGGTGCCGCAACCCACGATGGTGACTTTCTTGAGCGCGCGGGCGCTTTCCAGAGGCAGCACTTCTTCCAGTTTCGTGATCCGTCTTGCAGAATCGTAATGGCGCGTGAGCGTCTGCTGAACGGTCTTGGGCTGTTCAAAGATTTCTTTGAGCATGTAATGCTTGTAGCCGGTTTTTTCCGCCGCTGCGGCGTCCCACTGGATCACCTGCGACTGGGAAACAATGGATTTCCCCTTTTCATCCCAGAGGGAGGCGCCTTTCTGGCTCATTTCGGCAATTTCACCATCTTTAAGGAAGATGACGCGCTGCGTGCGATGAAGCAGCGCAGGCACGTCAGAAGCGATAAAAGATTCGTTGTCGCCCAAGCCCACCACGAGCGGCGAATCTTTGCGGGCGACGATGATGCGATCGTGGTCGTCATGGGAGATCACGCCAAGAGCGTAAGATCCTTTGACCTGGCGCAGGGCATCCGCGACGGCCTGCATGAGATCTTTTTTGAAAGCGTCTTCAATAAGGTGAGCAAGAACTTCGGTATCGGTCATGGATTTAAAAACGTGGCCGTTCGCGGAAAGACGGGCTTTGAGCTCGCTGTAGTTTTCCACAATGCCGTTGTGAACCACCGCGATACGCTGCGCGCAGCACGTGTGAGGGTGGGCATTCTCTTCATTAGGAACGCCATGCGTGGCCCAGCGGGTATGCCCCAGGCCGAGCGTGCCTTTGAGCGGGTCAGAGCGTAGACTGCCTTCCAGAGCCGCCAGTTTTCCTACGCGGCGGCGCAACTCCAACCCATTTTCATTCAGCACCGCGATGCCGGAGGAGTCGTAGCCGCGGTACTCGAGTTTCTTTAAACCCTCGAGAAGGATGGGAGAAGCGTTCTGATTTCCGATGTATCCGACGATGCCGCACATAGAAGTATGTCATTAAGACTCTCTGGGCGGAGAAAGGTTACGCTTTCTCCGAAGGATTCTTAATTCCGCAACGAGGCGAAGCTCCTTTCTGTTTTCAGGCCGGCGATGCGCCCGATTGTGTTGATGGCGAGGTTGTACTGCTGCCTGTTGCGCTCGTTCCAGGTACCTTCGCGAAGCTCTTTTTGGATCTCGCTCAAGATTTCCCGCGCACGCCAGCCGCGCTTGCGGTGCATGGTGGCGTAGCGTTTGATCCAACCGTCGCGCTGCTGTTTCGGCTTATCCGCCTGACGCTGACCGCGGACGATACCCAGGGGCGTAAAGGCTTCCAGAAGAGATTTGACGAATTCGAAACACACCATTCGTTCCCGAATGGTGGAACCCACCTCGAGGTTAAAGGAAGCATTCCCTTCGGCGGCTTCCGGATCCCCCTCATAGCGAAAACAGCTGATGAGCTCATGGTGGTCCTTTAAAAAGCGCTGAATGTTCTGCCAGCGTTCCTCGCGGACCGTGCTCGACAGATGGCGCTTGGTTTTCCAGATCGGCAGTGCTTCCCTGTAGTTGGAATTTAAAGTTTTCAGGCGCTGCGTGAGCTTCTGCAGCGTACGGCCTTCGCTGACCATGCTGTAGCTCACGCGGATTTCTCCCGGCCCCGATATGGCGTGATTTGCCGGCACATAATAGTGCTTCGTGATCACGCCGGAGAGGTCTTTGGAAAAGTGCAGCCAATGGTCAGAAGGTTGATGCTGTACCTGCACGTAATGACGCGTCAGCAGATCTTCCATCAAAGAGTTCAGTTCATGCGTAACAAAACTATGAAAATGCGACATATTTCTCCCTCCGTCTCCTACTTAGTATCCCAGGTATTCCATCACGTCAATTTTTGTAAGCCAGTAGACTGCGGCAGCCAGCGTCAAAAGCAGGAGCCCTGCAAGCGACCAGCGAATGGACAGGCGTGCGCGCTGATGCACTTCGGTCAACGTATGGTGGAAGCGAATGCCTTGAATTCTCGATAGCGTCTGCGGAGTGGTTATCTGCCTGACCACCGTACCCTCCACCGTGCAGATGCGTGCGTCATGGTTGGGATCGAGGTCCGGCGGTACCTGCCAGGTCACTTTGACGACTTCCCCCTCTTTAAGATCACCTTTTTGAGTCAGTTCTACCCCGATGCCGCCTTCACTCGCATCGGTGACCCAACCGTTCAAAGAGGAAGTGTCATGGGAAGCAAGAGTAACGCGAGATTCTTCGACAGGATAACGAACATGGCGCCTACGACGGGGTTTCATGGGTGATAAGACACTCACCTGAAAAATGGGGTTACAGAAACGCTCTGTTAATGGGGAATGTTTTCACGTGTCTAATGCAGAGGATCAGCATGAAACACACCCTTCGAATGTTCTTCGCGCTCGGGTTCGTCATCGTCATCACGGCATTTCTGTTTACTTCTTTGCGCACGCCGCGCGCGGGATATCTGGGGAATCCGCTCCTGCTCGATCTTCTGCAGGCTTTGATCGTGGTTCTCGCCACGTATTCGATCGTCCGTTGGGATCTGATGCGTCCGATCCTGCGCATTACGAAATGGATGAAAGAATTGCGTCAGGGCGCTTCGGGCCCCACGCCGCCGGCAGACAGCCGTCATCTGCAGCCGCTCGCCAAAGAAGTGACGAAGATGGCCGAAAGCCTGACGGAGGCGATGGCCGCCGCCGAAGAAGAAGCACGTTTACGTCAGACGCGGAACTCCCTCTGGACAGCGGAGCGCTTAAAGGAGCATGCGCGACAGCAGCTCTCCGGCAAACCTCTCTTTGTGGTTTCTAATCGTGAGCCTTACCAACATATGCGGAATGGAAAAGATGTGAAGGTGATCACACCTCCGAGCGGTCTCGTGACGGCGCTCGAGC
>JANLWZ010000405.1:0-2429 GCA_031364865.1 Elusimicrobiota bacterium | reverse complement strand
CCTGCGCGATTTCGGGCTGGCGCTTGGTGCTTTGGCGCTCGCACGCTTAAGTGAAACGTATGATCCTGCCTATCAGAAACGAGCATTCGTTAAAAATACTTAAAGATATTGCGCATGGATATACGATTGCGCTGCGGGATGCGCAGCTCTTCTCCAGGCAATTTAAACAGGGCAAGAAGCGCGATACTGACGAAGGGAGCGCCCGAACCATTCAGTTTTGGACCTCCGTTATGAAAATCATACTGACGCCCCACCATATAACCAACCATCGTATTCAACGCTATCGTCGGCCGAATATTCCAGGAAGTGATGTAGCCCACCCGCACTTCTTGATAGTTCATCAAAGCGCTGTTGATGGAGGGCGAGCCGCGGTTATCGCCAAAATGGGGTCCGACCCGGAACGTATCTCCGCGGATATCAGCGCCTAACTTCAACGTCAGGTTTGGCCGGGCGACATACTCAATCGTCGGCGTCGGCATATAGGCTTTGATCCGCCAGCGCTCGTTGATTTGCCAGCGGAAGCCCACAGCGCCCAACAGCTTGGAACGCCTCCAGGTATTCAGTCCGAAACCGATGATCCATTGAAAACGGTTGCTCACGACTCGGGTATAGCCGATATCGAGGGGTGAATTAAAAGCCGCCCATCCCGTCCCTTGGAAGTCGCCATAGAACCCCGGGTGTGTTTCCACATGAAGGAGATCTTTCTTCGACCAGCGAGCATCAATCCCCACGATGCCATTGATGGCATGTAATTGTTTGGGAATAAATGCAGAGGAAGGAGCATCGAAAGCCATGTGTTGATATTCAAATCCGCCCTGAACCAAAAACATCAGAAGCGTATGACGCATGAACATGTGGTACATGTCGACATAATGTTCATCGATACGCCCATTTTGCCCATTGCCCAGGTTTTGACTGGCAGGTCCGACATAGTCGTATTGAACCTGCGTCTCTGATGTACCCTGCGTGCCCGTCCACTTCTTTTCCTGGAAAGAGGGTGACTTCTTCCTGGCTTCTTTCGCGAAGTTTGAGGGAGGCTTCTTTTCCTCTTCTGCAGAGAAAGCAGGCTGGTGTGGCACGGCCCAAACGAAGAACGCCAAGGCTAGGAATGCTGGCTTCATGAGGAGGTGTGAAAAAGCCCGATCGGAACCCCCCTACCGTCCCATGTCGCACCAAGGGGATAAGGGTTTCCTGGTTGTGTCTTCATCGTTCATATGACCCCGTGCGTTTGGGTCTAGTAACAGGGGCGAAGGTTAGTTTGTTAGTTGGTGGGTAGGTTGGTTACGTTGGGAGACTAACTGCGTTTTAGAACAACGTGCATAACGCCTTCGCCTGCTGTCGTCTGAATCGGCTTAAATCCCAACTTCGAGAGATTGATCCCCGTATAGAGGTTTTCCCCTTCCCCCAGGACAACGGGAGAAACTGCCAGGTGCATTTCATCGATCGCGCCGAGCTTTAAATACTGCCGAATCGTTGCCACTCCACCGCCGATGCGAACGTCTTTTCCTTTAGCCGCTTCTTTGGCTTTGGATAGCGCAGCCTCTGGACCCTCCGTGATGAAATGAAACGTCGTGCCGCCCTGCATCTCCATGGACTTGCGTGCATGATGCGTCAGCACAAAGACCGGCACATGATAAGGAGGATTGTCTCCCCACCATCCCTTCCAGGAATCATCTTTCCACGCGCCGCGGAGCGGGCTGAACATGTTGCGGCCAATAATCCACGCGCCGTTGTTGCTCATGGCACGGTGAAAGAAATCATTGTCCACGCCGCGCGATCCGCCGTCCTGGCCCAGCATCTTTTTGAAACCTTCCGTTTGAAATACCCAGGTCTGCAGTTCCATGCCTCGTACTCCCTGAGGATTCTTCAGCTCCTGGGCTGGCCCAGAAGCGAAACCGTCCAACGAAATGGAATAAGCGGCGACTTTAATCATGCTAAGGAGGCCCGATCTTTCGCTAGCTTCGTGAGAGCCATGAGTATAAGCCCCACGCCGAACGCACAGACCACGGTCGCTCCCGTTGGCGTATCGAAGTGATAAGAACCCCAGATTCCCACGATGCTGACTACGACACCCATCGTCCAGCCAATCGCAAGACGCGGACCAATCTTGGCAGAGAAGAGTGTCGCCCCTACCGCAGGGACGATGAGGAAGGAAAACACCAGCAGAACTCCGGCAATAGCGACCGAAGAGGTCACGACAATGCCGAAGGTACCGTAGAAGAGAAAATCCCAAAGCCGAAGGTTGTACCCGTGAGCAGCGGCATCGTTGTGTTGAGTGGAGATCGCAAGAAAAGGCTTTCTCCAGAACCAATGCAGAACACCGACGACAGCGTAGAGCGCGGCCATCTTGGCGATCTCTTGCGGCGTGACCGCCAGGAGATTACCCACCATGGTGTTCTGGAAGTGTTCCGCGCCCTGGGGCAGCTCAA
>JANLWZ010000369.1:0-10573 GCA_031364865.1 Elusimicrobiota bacterium | reverse complement strand
CGCGGCTGCCGCCATTCTGCCGCTTTCCACAGCGTTCTACATTTCGGAAGGTTTGGGATGGGAAGCCGGCGTAGACAGGTCCTTCGAAGAAGCACCGCAGTTCTATACGCTCTTCGGCGCGATGATTCTGATAGGAGCAGGATTCGTTTTACTGCCGAAGATGCCGCTGTGGCGAATCATGCTTCTCTCGCAGGTGATCCAGGGCGTGCTACTTCCTTTTATCCTGTTCTTCATGCTTCGCCTGATTAATAAGAAAGAGATCATGGGGACGTACACCAACTCGACGTTCTACAACGTGATCGCCATTGCTACCTGCGTCGTCATTATCGCGCTCACGGTTCTGATGGTCGGCACGACACTCCTGTAGGAAGATTCCGCTACAATATGTTCCCTCCATGTTTAACCTTACGACCGGATCTTATCGCGCGCTGGAAGAACAATTCACTCAGGACGTTCTTGCTCAAAAGAAAGACGACCCCTTCGCTTCTGTTCTAATTCTCTCGCCGTCAGGCAGGCTGCTGAGCCATCTTCAATCACGACTCGCCGAGGCAAAACCCGGGTTTCTCAATATCAACTTTTTTACGTTTTACGCACTCGCGGCACGCGTGATGGCAGACCGCCCTCCTACCGAAGACCGGGTAGTGTCTGACGCCGCACTCTATCGTGAAATCATTCATGACTTCCTGACTGGGCAAGGAAAAGTTCCCTATCTTTCCAAAGAGGCTCTGGTGAAACCTGGAGCGCAGGTTCCTAAGGGTCTGGCGGGCGCCCTCGCTTCCACGCTCAAAGACCTCCAGGACTCGGGCGCCCGCGTCGTGGATTGCGCCAACGCGGCGCGCGAAGGCCACTTGGGCGACAAAGCCGAAGGCGCAGTGCCCCTTCTGGAACTCAACGTGCTCATGTACAAGGTCCTTCATGACAGACAGCTGCGCACCAGAGCCGATTTCTTCCGTCGCGCCGCGGAACAGCTTATAAGCAACGCCTGGGTCAACCAACAAAAGGCTATCTACCTATACGGTTTTTACGATCTTACCGGCGTGCAGCTGGATTTGATTCAAGCCTTTGCCAAGCACCCCAACGCGGCGATTTACTTTCCGTTTGAGAACGATCGCCCGGCCTATGCATACGCCGAAAAGCTTCTGAAAGATCTGCGGACGAAAGCGCCAACCGTCAACGTCTTACCACCAACGCATAACGCGGCGCCTAAGATGGAAGCGTACAGCTGTTCGGGAACACAGAATGAAGTCTGGTGGGCGGCTAAAAAGGTTCTCGAACAGGCGGACGCCGGCGTCCCCTTCACGCAAATGGCGGTGATCGCTCGAACTCTGGAGCCTTACCTGAGCACTCTTCGTGAAGTCTTTGAAACCCACCGGATCCCTTACGCGCTCTATACCGAAGAACCCGTGGGGGCGCATCCGCTCGTGAAAAAGGCCAGATGCATTCTCAATGAGGCGATTGTGGAAAGCGTCGAGCCCTGGTCGGCGCACGTGATATGGGCGTTGTCCACTCTGGCGAATGAGATCCGGCTCCCGAGAGACGCAACTCCTCTCGAACATTCCCTATGGCAGGGGCTGCAAGAATCTATCCATGCTTTATCGGAACTCGACATTCTCGGAAAACCCGTTTCTTGGGAGCGTTTTCTGGAAGTAGTGAATGACCAACTCGCGTCGCTGCGGCTGCCGCTTTCGCCCAGCAATGTCGCCGGCGTGCAGGTCATGGATGTGATGACGGCCCGTGGTTTATCCTTTGATTCCGTTTTTCTCTTAGGACTCAACGAAAAACTTTTTCCGAGGCTCATTCGCGAAGACCCCTTTCTGTCCGATGCTGCACGTTCCGCACTTTCCCAGGCGTTGGGCTGCCGGCTTGGCCGCAAGATGGACGGCTTCCAGGAAGAAAAGCTGCTTTTCGAACTTGCCATCCAACAATCCAGCCGTCACCTCCATCTTTCGTGCCAACGCTCCGATGAGGAGGGAAAAGCGCTGGTAATTTCACTATACCTGCATGATTTCCTGAAAAAGAATGGCCTGACTCTGGATGCAGTACCTCGAGCGTGGCCCGAACGCATGCAAAAAGCTTTACCTTCTACACTCACGCCTAAAGAGGTGTCCATCGCCTATCACCGTGAGAATCTTGAGCCTACGCCGCTTTATCAGGCGTTAGGATGGGATCGAGCCCTGCTGACGCACCTGCTCGGCTCCCAGAAGGAAATTGAGGCGTTTGGGGCCCTGGGAGCCCATGACGGCCTCATTGGCGAAGACAATCCAGTGGCAAAAGCAATTCTTGAGCATGGCCTATCCCCCCAGTCCCTCAAGGACTTAGCCGAATGCCCCTTCAAAGTTTTCAGCCGCAAGGTCCTTGAACTCTATACGGATCAGGGGGATGTGGAAGAGGGCCAGCTAACTCACACAGGACGCGGGAAGCTGATTCACAAAATACTTCAATCTTTCTATCAAACTGGCTCAAAACTAAACGCTTTAGAAACTATAGCCGCAGAGGA
The DNA here is from genome assembly GCA_031364865.1 of Elusimicrobiota bacterium. Taxonomy (GTDB): domain Bacteria; phylum Elusimicrobiota; class Elusimicrobia; order 2-01-FULL-59-12; family 2-01-FULL-59-12; genus JANLWZ01. The sequence continues at coordinate 8,076 of JANLWZ010000369.1, read as the reverse complement.
ATTCCGACTTATTCAACAGGAGAAAATCGATCTTTATCCGTTAGCTTGGCAGGCGGAGAAGGCTCGCATCCTGACTATGATCAAGCGCTTCCTACCTTTGGACTTAGCTGATCAGGCAGCTACAGGCTTTAAACCGTCATTTTACGAGACTCCTTTGGCAGCGGAAATCAAAGGAATCAAGCTGCAGGGCCGCATTGACCGTCTGGATCTGGGCAAAGAAGGCTTCCGCATTGTGGACTACAAATCAGGATCGGGTGGCATCGGCAAGAAGGAAACGGTCGAAGCCGCCATCATGAAGGGCAAAAGCTTTCAGCTTCCGGTATACCTGGCGCTGGCCAAGACGTGGCTCGAGTCTCAAAAGAATCCAGCGGCCAAGAGCGGCAGAGCTGTTTTCTACCGGCTGGATGAGGAGAATGCGATAGATACGCCCTTGGAGATTGGCGCTAATTTCTGGGAAGAACATGGCGACCGGTTCTATGAGAATCTCGCCTTTCTCGTGAAGAACATCGAGAGCGGGACGTTCTACATCCGTCCCAGCGACGGCCGCGGCTACTGCCAATGGTGCGACTACAAAACGATCTGCCGCAAAGAGCATAAGCCGACACAGATCCGCAGCGAGAACAGTGTGCTCCGAAAGAAACACGCCGAAGCGTTTACTCCGCCAAAATGAAAAAGCGAACTTTAGGCTGGTTGCTCATAGGAATAATTTGGAGCGGAATCGGTTTGCGTTTCATGTTCCCAGCTGATCTGCATGGCAGCTACGCCGGGCTGCTGCATTTTGTGATTAAGCTTATCGACTGGGTCTTCATCATGCCGGCATGGTTATTTCTCTCACTACTTATGCCACCAGACAGAGCCCCCTGGCTCTTTTTCGCAGGCACAGGGATATATCTTTTAGGACTACATGTACTCATAGTGAAGTTTTTAATCAAGAAACGATGATATGGCCCGAGAGTTCCCTTTAACCTTAAGCCACGTCTCCTTCCACCACCTTTGTTTGAGGTCACAAATTGTGACCTCAAAGAGTGAAAAGAAAAGCCCGGCTTTCACCGGGCTTTTGTGGGGCAGACTAAAGCACTCTCTCGACAATGAATATATCTCACATCAATAGAGCTTTCAATAGCCAAGAGGAGACCCCGGGGACAGGAATCGAACCTGTATCTGCGACTTTGAGAGAGTGCCGACTTACCGTTAGTCCACCCCGGGGGCCTCTTGGCCTCAACTACTTAGATGCAAAGGACGACTTTTTATTCAACCTGAAAATGCACGGGAACGCGTGGAACAGCTCTGGAACAACTGCTGGAACAAATGGAACAGTCGGTGGAACAACGGGAACAACCACTGGAACACGTAGAACAGCGCTGGAACAAAACGTGGAACAGAAAATAAATGGGCAGGAACGCGTTTATTTGTCTGAAAACGATAAAAAAACGTACTTTTGGTTAATGTTTGCTCATACTACGTATCTATGAATCTCGATCACAACATCGTTATCGAAGCGTCAGCCGGAACAGGCAAGACGTATACCTTGGTGCAGACAATTCTTCAGGCTTTATTCCAAAAGAATCTGCCCATGGAATCGCTTGTCGCGCTGACGTTCACCAAAAAAGCGGCAGGGGAGATGAAAGAGCGGATCGCAGCGGAGCTGCAGAAGATCGATTCCGCAGAGAAAGTGGAGCCTTCGTGGCAGACTTGGGGGCACACTCTTGACGAATTGAAATCAAGCGCACGGAATGCTTTGGAAAGAATTGATCTGGCCGCCATCGGGACCATCCATTCTTTTGCTTACAGCCTGCTTAAGCGGTTCCCGCTCATCGCGGGTATCAGTCCGGATGCGGAAGTCGATGACAAAGAAATTCGTGGAGACGATTTATTCGAACAGGAATGGCCGTTGTGGCTGAGGAGAGAACTCAGCGAAAAGAACGCTGGGAGTGGGTGGCTGGTGGTTTTAGAAAAGATACCGTTGAGTGAAATCCGAAAGCTCGCGCGGCGGCTGTGCAATTTTGACGTCCCTTTAGAAACGTTGCCGCTTTCCGATGAAGACCTGCCAATGAATCTCAGCAAGTTTTACCTGGATCTCAAGAAACTATTGGCAGGTAAACCTGATAGCGTGAAATCAACGAGGATTGCTCAAGCCTGCGAAGAGGTATTAGGCGCGGCACAGGCCGGCGCGTGGCAAAAACTTGAGTCCTTCGGGGCGGACATACTTAACACCTTGGAAGAAACTCCAGATAAGACAAAAGATTGGACGCCCCCAGAGATTTCCCAGCTTAAAATAATTAAAGCGATTGCCCTGAATCTGCTGATGCGGGGCGACCAAACGCTCGCCACGTTGACCACTCTTTTAAAGCCCTTTGTTTCGCGATTACGTGGTAGGTTGCTCGCTGAAGGTCTCCTTTCCAATAATGCGCTCCTCGTTCTGGCACGAGACCTCGTCGCGCACAACCTGCGTGTCCGCGAAACGTTGAAGGAGCAGATCCGCCTGATCTTCATTGATGAGTTTCAGGATACCGACCCGCTGCAGGGAGAATTGCTTCTGTTTCTGGCCGAGGAGCGCGGCGGCCGCGCGAATCGCTGGGACAAAGTGAAGCTGGAAGCTGGAAAGCTCTTCATCGTGGGAGACCCCAAGCAATCCATCTATCTCTTCCGCGGCGCGGACATCAGCGCTTACGGCCGTATCACGCGGATGGTGCTTGCTCAGGGAGGCGAACGGCTGCTGCTGGAAGAGAGCTATCGTTCCCACGAACAGATCATTCATGCCGTCAACGCCGCCTTTGCGCCGCTCATCCAGGAAAAGCCGCCGATCTCACCCGCGTATCAGGCTCTCGTCCCGCGCCGTAAAAGTGAAGACCCGGAACGTCATCTCGTAGAACTCCGGCTTGCCTATTCCCATGACCCCCAATCTTCCGATGATGCTTTGGAAAAAGAAGCCGAAGACGCAGCGAGCTGGATCTCTGCGGCGAAGGCGTCGAATCTCTGGACCTATAAAGATATAGCGCTGGTGTTCCGCTCTACGCCTGCGATGACGCCCTTCATCGAAAAACTGCGCGCCGCCGAGATTCCTTTTGTCGTGGAGGGCGAACGGTATTTCTACCGTACGCCGGAAGTGACGGACGTGATCAATCTGCTGCGACTCCTGGATGACCCATCACACCGAATTGCTCTGGCCGGATTCCTGAGATCGCCGCTCGGCGGGTTCACGGATGCCGAACTCGTCACGCTGCAGGCCAAGAACGGTTTGAATTTGAAGAAGCCCTTGCCGAAGGAACTCGACGGCGCGGCACATCATGGCGCCTGGGAACTCTTGCAGCGTTTGAGGAAAAGCGCTCTACGTGAACCGCTGAAGCAGGTGCTGCATCACGTCTATGAAGACACTTATCTGCTGGAGCTCGCGGCACGTTCCTATCACCGCGACCAAACGATCGCCAATCTCTTCAAGCTCCGCCGCCTCATGGAATCGTTTTCCGAAGAAGGTGAGACTTCCCTCGGCGGCCTGCTCACTAAGATAGATCGTTTCATGGAGGATGACCGGCTGGAAGGGGAAAGTCCACTGGCAGACGACACGTACGACGCTGTACGCCTCCTCACGATCCATAAGGCTAAAGGATTGGAATTTCCCGTGGTATGGCTTCCGGGGCTGCACCGCAACGCCGGCGGTCGTGCCGACACCACCAAGGTAACCGCCCGATATGACTGGGGCAGCGAACAATTGGGACTCTCGGTAAGTAAGTACGCGCGCAACATGGACGATTTCATCCTCGAAAAAGAATTCAACGAACGTGAAGAAGCCGAAGAAGCTCGCGTGCTTTATGTGGCCATGACGCGAGCCCGCGACCACCTGATCCTTTCCGGCGGCGTCTGCAGCGCGGGCCGTTCGAAACAGCCTGCCACCGGGAGTTTTCTCGCTCAACTGGCGGGTGCGTGGAAACTCGATCTGGAAAAGATTCCGGAAGGTGAACTTCGGCTAGGAGAAGGCGTGATCACAGTAAGAAAAAAACCTTCTATCGCGTTAGTGACAGACGGAAGCTCTAAGACCCATGTGTGGCTCGATTCCCTGAATCCGGAGAGGATCGCCAAGGCCTGGGAGAAACGCGAGCAAGCTTACAAGAGCGGTATGGAGACGAAAGTGGTGCAAACACCGTCGACGCTAAGCAGCGTGGTACGTTATACGTGGTACGAGCGGCAAGAACCTGATTCTGAACGTATCACGTATCACTTACCACGTACCACGCCGTTGCTTCTCGGAACTCTCGTCCACAAGTTCCTCGAAGTATGGGATTTCTCCTGCGAGAAATGCGATATGCCGGCCAAGCTGCGCCAAGTGGCCAACACTTATTTTTCTGAGCAGGGTTTCTTGGTGGAACCGTTCCCCAATCCCAGGGAGGGGGATAAAACCAACAATCCCCGCGAACTCGTTGAAATGGTGGAAGAAGCCCAACGTCTGCTTGCTGACTTCATCGGTTCAGAAGCAGAAGAGGAGATCAAGAAGTCCCAGATTGTAGGCCGCGAAGTTCCATTTTTCTTCAAAACACCTGAGGGTCCCATCATGCGCGGAGCCATGGATATTCTCTACCGCACCTTGTCGAACCAGCTCGTCATTGGGGATTACAAAACCGACAAGGAACAGGACCCCACTCATTACACCGCGCAAGCCGAGGCTTACCGGCAAGCGGTCCAACTCGCTTTGGGGGAACAGGCTGCTTTTAAATTAATTTATTTGAGGGATGAAGTTTCTACAGCCACGAAATGAGACCCATGAAAATAAACGAGCTATGCTATCGTCTGTTATGGCTAAGACGCTCTTTTCTCCGATAAAGCTAGGTCCGTACTCGCTCCCTAACCGAGTCGTCATGGCCCCCATGACGCGCAACCGCGCGGCACCCAATAACGTTCCTTCTAAAATGGCTATCCAATATTACGGTCAGAGGGCGTCCGCCGGACTTATCGTTACTGAAGCGACCCAAGTGACACCTCGCGGTATCGGATATCCCAACACACCAGGCATTCATTCTGCGGAACAGGTGGATGCTTGGAAACCTATCGTTGAAGAGGTACACCGCAACAACGGCCACATCTTCCTGCAGCTTTGGCACGTGGGTCGCGCCTCTCATCCACTCTTTCAGCCCAATAACGATCTTCCTGTAGCACCATCGGCGATTGCTCCGCAGGGTCAGCTTTACACCCCTGAAGGAATGAAGGCTTATGAAACACCACGCGCGCTCGCGCTGGCAGAAATTCAGGGAATTGTTGACGACTATCGCCAAGGAGCGCAGAACGCTTTAGCCGCAGGGTTTGATGGCGTCGAAATTCATGGCGCTAATGGTTACTTGCCGGACCAATTTCTCCGCGATGGCTCCAACCATCGGACGGACGACTACGGCGGGCCGGTGGAAAACCGCGCGCGCTTTCTCCTCGAAGTGACTCAGGCGGCGATCGACGTCTGGGGAACAGACCGGGTCGGCGTACGTTTATCGCCGGGCGGCTCATTCAACGACATGAAAGATTCTGATTCAAAGAAAACGTTTGGTTATGTGGTCAGCGCTCTGGATGCACTGGAGATCGCGTATGTCCACTTCAAAGAAAGCACACACGATGATCAGCGCTACGGTGGGGAGATTATCCCAAGCAGCATCTTCCGGCCAATGTTCCAAGGCGCGATCATGGTGAACGGTGACTACTCGCGCGACCGGGGCGATGCCGTTATTGCCGAAAGCACAGCGGACTTAGTCTCTTTTGGCAGAAGCTTCCTGGCCAACCCGGATCTCCCTGCACGCCTCAAAACCGGCATCGAGCTCAACACACCAGAGCCAGCGACCTTCTACGGTGGAAATGAAAAAGGCTACACCGACTACCCCTCAGCAGTAATCTCCTAGAAATAACCCCTAATTAACCCTTGAAATTTGGGCCTATCTGTCCTATTTTTAACGTATGGCTAAGGTACTGGTCGTCGATGACGATAAGAGCATTGTGGTGCTCATTCAGCATGTCCTGGAAAAAGACGGTCATACCGTCTTTTCGGCTTACGACGGCAAAGAAGGACTTACTCTCGCCCGGCAGGAAAAGCCTGAATTAATCGTCCTCGACCTGATGATGCCCGAAATCGATGGCATTACGGTGAGCGGTATTCTCTTCCAGGATCCCGTCATGAAGCTCATACCCGTTTTGATTCTGACCGCGATGGGCACCGCTCGCCCGATGATGGAGCTAGTTCCCAACGTCCGCCTGTATATGGACAAACCTTTCGATCCCACCGAACTCATGAAGAACGTTCAGCGCCTTCTCGCCGCGCCCCTTCGCGTCGTTTGACCTTCAACGACTTATCTCCTAAGACTGAGCACTGAGATCTTCACAACTCTTCACGGCAGCCTAAAGATTCTCCTCTATATTACAGCCAGATTCTCTCTATCTGTGCCGAAGGGCTCTGGAAATTAGGACTTCTTTGCACCCTCGAGTAGCACTTGCCAAAAATAGCCTACTCGTGTACGAGAGTGCAGGAGAAACGAAACTATGAATACGACCATCACCATCGCCTCAAGACTCTGGTTTGAAGAGACTCTGCTTGGAGGAACGCTGAATTACCGCTCCACAGAGGATCCTGATGCCATTCTCTTTAAGGTAGGCATGTCCTTTGACTCTTTGAGAGTCCTTGCCGCCGCGTTTTCTACGCCAGCCTGTCTCTGGACTATTAAGGATGGCAGTCTTTCGGTCTATGGCGACTACGAACAACTCACGCTTACCTTTTGCTCTGTAGATGGAACTTTGCTTCAGGCAGGTCTATCGCTCTATGGGGAAGAACTCCGAATATTCAAATACGCTGTAAATGCACTGGCTTTCCGTAAAGAAGTCGCTTTAAACTAGTCTTTGCGACTTTTAACAATCTGTTAACCCTCCAGCCATTTCCCCGTAACACTCATCCGGTATACATGATGCATGAACAAGATATTCAAAGCTTTTGTCTTGGCCCGTTTATGTCTCCTGCCCTCTCTACTTTGGGGAACAGGCGGTGGAACTTCAGGCGCAGAAATCCTGAATCTTCCGGTGGGAGCTCGCGCACTGGGAATGGGCGAAGCGTATACGGCGCAGGCCGATGACGTATCAAGCCTTTACTGGAATCCCGCAGGTCTTGCCTTCCTTAATCAGAGCCAGGCGTCTTTCCTTTATAACCCGATCTTCAAGGACCTTTCCTTTCAAAATGCTTCGGTAGGAATTCCGCTGGAAAACGGTGCTCTCGGCGCCAGTGTTTCCTATTTGTCCTATGGTGACATCATGGCTTCTGACGCGCTGGGCAATCCCGCTGGCAGTATCAGTGCTTACAGCGGCGTGGCGACTTTTGGCGGAGCCTGGCTGGGGAATAACTGGTCTGCTGGCTTTAACGTGAAGGGCATTCAACAGTCCCTCGCGGATGAAAAGGCCAACGCTTTTGCCGGAGATATCGGTGCGAGTTTGGTGTATCCGCACGAAGTGAAGGGTGGAACGCTGCGAGCCGCCGCGACGATACGCAATCTGGGCGCTGGCATCAAATTTATCAACCAGAGCGACCCGTTGCCGATGCAGTGGCGCCTGGGCGTTGCCGCGGTACAGATGATGAATCAGAAGCTCAATCTTTCTCTGGATTACGGCAAGGAGCGTGACGTACGCGGTTCGATTTATGCCGGCACGGAATACTGGCTGATCCCTTCTGTCGCGTTGCGCGCCGGCTACGCCGGATCGGATGTCGAAGGCAATGGTATTCGCGCGGGTCTCGGGCTTAAATTTAAGAATGTTTCCTTCGACTACGCTTTCAGCCAATACGGCGATCTCGGCTACGCGCACCTCTATGAACTGACGCTCCGCTTTGGCGTGATCCAGCCGCGCTTAACACCGGAACAGCGTGCGCTGCTGCACCGTGCGAAAGTCGCGATGGCCAATGAGCGATTTGGTGAAGCGACCGCCATTCTCGATTCTCTCATCCAGATGGAGCCGCGCTACAAACCCTTCAGAAGGCTAGTCTACGCTTCCATGCGGGGCTATGAATCGCAGGAGAGAGCGGCCAATTCCGGATACAAGTCCATTAAGTTCAGCGCGTCAAATCCGAAA
>JANLWZ010000366.1:0-3010 GCA_031364865.1 Elusimicrobiota bacterium | reverse complement strand
CCATCACCTTTCGGACCTTCTCGAATGACCCTTCGACTTCGCTCAGGGTCATGGTGAGCGTAGCGTAGCGGAGTCGAATCCATGATCACCCAAAAGACCCTTCTCTCTCCTGAACCTGTCGTTCTCCTTGAGAACGCTTTTCAAGATCCCTACAACAACGCCGTCGCCACAGCTCGTACCTGCTATTCTTCAAAGGTTATTCATTCCACGGACGTCGCGGTCGACGAGCTGGCGCGGACGCGGCGCGATGCGATCGCTCAGTCGATTTACAAAGCCGGCCACCACACGACGATCCAGCACGCTACGTTCCAATTTGTTTTAGACAAGGTCTCTCGACAGCTGATCTGGTCTTTCCTCCACAGCCATCCGTTCTATAACTCGGAGCAGGTCAGCCAGCGTTATGTCGAAATGAAAGCGGAAAACTTCCTGACGCCGTCACTCCAGGAAGAAAATATCCCGCTCTATACACAGGCCATTCAGGAACTCATGACGGCGTACCATGAGCTCAGCAAACTTCTGGAACCTACGGTGGTCCAGGAGTCCAAGCGCCTTTACCCCGCGCGCAATCTGGAAGATAAACGCTGGAAGGGCACTATCAAGAAGCGCTGCCAGGAAGTCGCCCGCTACGTACTACCAGTAGCGACCCACGCGCATCTCTACCATACGATTTCAGGTCTTACGCTCCACCGCTACAACCGGCTCTGCCAGCAATTTGACGTCCCCATGGAGCAGAAGATCGTAGTGAGGAAGATGGTGGAAGAAGTCAGCAAGTACGATCCCGAGTTCTTCAAGTTCATCGAAGATCCCCTGCCTTTAGAGCAGACGGTAGAGTTTCAGATCCTTCAGAACTTTGACGAGAGTACCCGGTGCTGCTGGCCAAAAGCCTTCAATCAGGAATTCGACCGCGAGATGGAATCCCTCTCGTCCAAATTGATCGACTACAAGGCGAACTCTGAAGTGGTTCTGGCCCAAAGCGTACGCAGCGTACTCGGCATCCCGCAAAGCGCCATGACGGATGCCGAAGCGATCGATAATGTCCTGAATCCAGCGAAGAACAGATACTTTTCTGAATCTCTTAATCTCACATCGCTAAGCAAGCTAACGCGGACGATGGTCCATCCCCATTTCACCTTTAAGAAGAAGATTTCTCATACGGCCGACTCTCAGGACCAAAGGCATCGGATGACGCCGGCTTCCCGGCCCGTGCTTGTCCGGCAAGTCTTATGGGATGAACCGGACTACATCACTCCCGTTCTCGTCCAGGAAACGCCAGCCGCCCATGATCTCTATCGTTCGACGATGAAACGCCTATGGCAGCATATGGCAGCGCTCGTGGGCAGGGGGGAATCGGAAGAAAGCATCAGTTATTTGCTTCCCAATGCCTTCCCCATCCGCTTTGAGGAGTCTGGGGACCTGCTGAATTTCCACCACAAATGGACCCACCGGCTATGCTATACGGCCCAGGAGGAAATCTGGAAGACTTCCCAGGAAGAAGTGCTCCAGGTGGAGAAGGTTTTCCCTCAAATCGGCAAGTACTTTGGCGCCCCCTGCTGGATGCGGAAGCAAGCCGGCCAGACTCCTTTCTGTCCCGAGGGAGATCGCTTCTGCGGAGTAACTGTTTGGACCCTGCCTGTGAACAAATACAAACGCCTCATTTAAGTACCCTAAAAACCTTTCTACATATAGATTCGGATTTTCATTTCTCGTCAGAAACTCTTATTCGACACCATTTCTAGGCTCATGTTAATTCATGTTAATTCTGGCATTGACGATCCACGGAAACAGGGGTACTTATACGCTGTAATCGGGAAGGCTTTTTTGTCTCTTCAGGCAGTCAACCAAACAAATGAAAAGAAAAGCAATGTATCGGATGCTGACAGTGCGCCTCGTCCTAAGCCTCAGCCTTCAGGCTGTAGGAAAGGACTGTGCTTATGGATCTGGTACTACGGGTGCAGACGTTCTAAAACTCAGTGTTGGCGCACGCGCTATGGGAATGGGCGAAGCCTACACCGCCCAGGCCGATGACGTTTCAAGCCTTTACTGGAACCCCGCCGGTATCGCCTACCTCAACCAAAGCCAGGCTTCCTTTATGTATAACCCGATTTTTAAAGATCTCTCCTTCCAAAACGCTTCAGTAGGCATTCCTCTGGAAAATGGAGCACTCGGCGCGAGCGTTTCCTATTTATCTTATGGCGACATTGTCGCCTCCGACGAGTTAGGCAATCCTGCCGGCAGCATCAGCGCCTATAGTGGTGTCGCAACGTTAGGAGGAGCATGGCTCGGTAATAACTGGTCAGCGGGATTTAATTTGAAGGGTATTCAGCAATCGCTTGCGGATGAAAAGGCCAATGCTTTTGCTGGTGACGTCGGAGCAAGCGTTGTATATCCACGCGAAGTAGGGGGGGGAACGCTAAGAGCGGCCGCAAGCATTCGGAACCTTGGGCCTGGCATCAAATTTATCAATCAAAGCGATCCGCTTCCCAGGCAGTGGCGCATAGGCGTAGCGGCCGTGCAGTTAATGAAGAGCAAACTCAATCTATCCATGGACTACGGCAAAGAACGTGATTTGCGCGGTGCGGTTTATGCAGGGACCGAATATTGGTTCATGCCTTTTGTCGCGCTGCGCGCGGGATATGCCGGTTCGGATGTCGAAGGCAATGGTATTCGCGCAGGGCTTGGCCTTAAATTCAAGAATGTTTCTTTTGACTACGCTTTCAGCAAGTACGGGGATCTCGGTTTTGCCCACCTCTATGAACTGACCCTTCGCTTTGGGGTGATCCAGCCCCGCTTAACAGCAGAACAGCGGGCGCTTCTTCACCAGGCGAAAGTCGCGATGGCCCATGAGCGCTACGGCGAAGCCACAGCAATCCTCGATTCTCTCATCCAGATGGAGCCGCGCTACAAACCCTTCAGAAGGCTAGTCTACGCTTCCATGCGGGGCTATGAATCGCAGGAGAGAGCGGCCAATTCCGGATACAAGTCCATTAAGTTCAGCGCGTCAAATCCGAAA
>JANLWZ010000347.1:0-3192 GCA_031364865.1 Elusimicrobiota bacterium | reverse complement strand
CTGAGCTTCGTTTTGCCGTCCCGCTCTTACTTGTACGGAAGCAAGATTCTTCAAGACACGTACGTTGTCCGGAGCGACCCACAGGCTCATCCGATACGCGCGCAGGGAGCCGAGGAAATTGCCGCGAACAAAGCGCACGTTGCCTAAATTTTCAAACATTTCACCGTTAAAGTGCCGGTGCGTCGCATCCCAGCGCTCTTTGAGGACGTCATTTTCAGGAGCGCGGCACTTCCAGGCATACAACGATTCCTTATACATCTCTTCCGCCGTGGACTGGTGCAGAAGCTCACCAGCGCTGTCCCCCTTCATATGGGCAAACTCTGCCAGCTGCATGTGCACCCACGCGGCTCGCGCGTAATTCGGCTCAAACACAGGATCAATGGCGTGATACTTTTTGAAGTAGAAGAGAGACTGGTTCCAGGAATCTTCCGCTTGTTTGAGCGCGATCGCCGCCTCCGCCATCCGACCCTGGCCGCGGAGTGTATCCGCCAACTGACGTTCGCCTTGACCTTTTTTAAGATAAACAAGGCCGGCCTGGTGATGCGTCTGTACGTAGTTCGGCGCGATCGCCCACACACGACGATATTCATTCATCGCCTTGTCCACATCGCCCGCGCCCCAGCGGTCGGTATAGACATTGCCCATGAAGTAATACGCCATGATGTAGTTCCGATTGAGCGACACGACTTTGCTGTAGTTGTCGAGCGCTTCCACCCATTTGCCCTGCTTTGAAAAGAAGATGCCGCGATTATGATGGACGTCCGCCATGAAGTAGCCCCAGAAATGCTTGATGGGCCACGCCATGACGGCGATCAGCAGAAGATGTCCATAGACGTGCCGAAGAGACAAGCCAACGCGGACGAGCATATACCAGAAACCAGCGAGCGTCGCCAGCACGGAGACCCATGCCAGGAACCAGAGCAGCTTCTCCCCGCCGCCGCTGCCCGACGGACCCTGTGCGTCATGAAATTGTGTCAGCACGAGCCAGGTGAGATAGCCGAAGACCACAACGGCCATAGCTCGACCTGCATACAGGAGAACTGCGGGGTGGGGTGCTGCCGTATCCGGCTCAGCCTCTTCGATTTCCTCCGTAGGCATCGGATCGTGAACCGCCATAGCTCCGATAAGGCCCGCCAGGAGCCACAAAAAGATCCCCGAAGAGACGAAACGCAGACTCACGTCCATGAGGTTGTGCATGAGCATGCCCCAGAAAGCGGCGAGCGTGCCCAGCATGTAAAACGAACGTTGATCCTGAGATAACTTCACTTTTCCGCTCACCGGGTCGCGGATCGAGAGTCCTTCGGTAAACCTTCTGAGCGCCCGCATCCCTAACAGCGAAAACGTAGCGATCATCCAGAGAAAGAGGCCAAAGCCGATAATGCCTTCGTCCTGCAGCACTTCCCAATATTCATTCTCGGCATGATCGGTTTCTGTGTTGTGCTTGCCTTCGATGTGAAAGATCTGGACGCGCCTCACCGCTGGATAAAGGATTCTAAAACTGCCGATACCATTTCCCCAGATGGGATGCCAGCGCGCCATTTCAAAAGTCGACACCCATGTCGCGATTCGGAAGCGGACAGACGTCGCACGCCGGCGCGAAGCGAGTCCCACACCGACCACCGCCACGAGCAGGAAGAGTAACGCCGATCGCAGGATACGCTTACGGAGAACCTCCGATTGAAATTGTGAAAAATAAAAAAAGACCAGCATCAGGAAGGACAGCACCGAGGCGGTGAAACCTATCCAGGAACCTTTGGACTCGGTCACCACCACGCAGAAGGTAATCAGGAAAAACAGCAGCCCCAGAAATGAAAATCGTATGACCGCAAACATCGAGGTCGCGCACAGCACGAGAATGAAGGCGGTCGTGCTCCAGGATTCCATTTTCACCATCGACATGAAATCATTGGTATGCCAAAGAAAGATCGATGCGGCACCTGAAGCGATCATGAACAGAATAATGGAGCCGAAGCGATCCGTGTTGCGCTTCAGCATTAGAGCCAGCGTGATGGGCGTTAAAATGACCAGGAAATTGCCGAAGAAGTTTGGATTGCCGAACGTGGAAAATATTTTCGTACCAAAGGCCTGCCGCCACACAAAGGGATCAAGACCCGCCTGCGGAGCCGGAAAAAAGAATATGTCGAGATACTGAATCAATCCATAGAGCGAGCTGACGGCCACGGCGATAAGGAGATAAAAAATGAGCCGCCGCAGGCGCTCCACCGTAGAAAATTCCCGCAGCGCAATCAGCGCAAAATGGACGTAGAAGACTCGACGGAACGACTCTTCCAGCCCGCCGCCCTGATAGGCGGAATGCGTGAAAGCGAGAATCCCGGAAGCCAGGCAGGCCAGCAGCGGTGCGGCAACCACGGCATAACGGTCCCATTCGTGCCGAAAGTCGCAGAGGAGGCGCACGTACCAGAAGCCAATGAGCACCATTCCGCCCATCTGTACAAGCGTGATTTTGACCTGAGCGGAATCATAGGTATGGAGATAAAACGCAATGGAAGTGAGCAGATACAGGAAGGGCAACGCGTAGGCAAGCAGCCGGCTGCTGAGCCGCGCTGTTAGTCGATCCAAGGCTTCATCCTGTCCGCGAAAATTGACTCATAAAATTGCATTTGGTCTGATAGGCGCATGTACTATAGAAAGAAATTGGAATCTCTTCAAAAGTTATTCGGAACCACCGATGTCGAGGTCCAGGAAAACGCCATTCGAGTCGGGCTCAAAACCTATCCCGTTCGTGAAGATGTCATTGATCTGCTGGGCGAGGCCTCCAAAAAAGATATCGCGGAGGATATCCAGTACACTTTTGGCGAAGAATGGCAATCCCACAACGCCATACTGCCGGAACACGCCAGAGAGTTCGCGCAGTACTTTGACCTCGTTTCTCTGGAATCGCTGCGCGGCAAACGCGTCATCGATCTGGGCTGCGGCAGCGGACGCTGGAGCTATTTCTTAAAAGACATGTGCCGTGAACTCATCCTGGTGGACTTCTCAGAAGCTATCTATGTCGCGCGCCGGAACCTGAAAGACTGCCCGCACGCCATCTTTCTGCGCGCTGATATCACCCACCTTCCGCTGGGTCCTGATGTCGCTGACTTTCTCTTCTCTCTGGGCGTGCTGCATCATCTGCCTATTCCGTGCCTGGAAGCGGCTCGGGCGCTAAAGCCCCTCGCCGCCAGGCAACTG
>JANLWZ010000336.1:0-2201 GCA_031364865.1 Elusimicrobiota bacterium | reverse complement strand
GTTTTTCATGGAATTTATTTTCCTGTCCATTGCGGGTCTGATAAAGCATTAAATTTTTCTGAATAATTAGAGGTTGCATTCACTTCCGGTTTTATTGTAGCGCATTATTTAAACTGTGTTTTGCTGTTTTCGAAAAAGCATTTGTGAACAGTTGTTCGCCCGCTTAAAAAGATAAATCCATTAAAGGAAACAATTTGACCATGTTTCAACATGGTCAAATTGATCAAACAGTATCATCCGGGTGGGAATATCTGCCCGAATAATTTGGCTACTGCGCTTCCATGTTGATAAAGCTTTCCGCAAGTTCGGTCAGCTTTTCATTGGCCAGTGATTCTTCGTCCAGTGTTTCTTGTAGGATGCGTACATGGTCATTGTGACCAAGTTTCTCTGCCCAGGCACGTGCCGTGCCGTAGCCGGCAATTTCATAATGCTCCACTTTCTGGGCAGCCGCGATCAAGCCTGCATCCAGAACGTCTGGGTCCACATCTTCCTTCATCAGTTCGGCGCCTTCCTCGATCAGGCCTTCCACGGCAACGCATTTCTTGCCGCGAGGAGAGCCATCCATATTGGAAAAGATGCGTTCGATGCGTTCCACATGGTGCTCAGTTTGACCAAGATGCTCTTTAAAAGCATTTTGCAGATCCGGCGCCTGAGCACTTTTTACCATTTTCGGTAAAGCTTTTACCAATTGCTTCTCTGCGCTGTATAGATCTTTTAACAGATCTTCATACAGGTCTTCGAGGGTTGCAATCTTTCCAGCCATAACTACCTCCATATATTGATTTTTGAATTTTTTGATGTTGTTCGCTTGATTAGCGTATAGGTATTGTAGAGTTCGATAACCAGACCAACAATGGGGACTTTCCCTATTAAGCTGAATCTGTGATTAGATTCTCCTGCTCCAACAAAGGTGCCAGCGAGTTTTTGTAAAACTCCAGAAAACCCTGCTGGTCTGGCCCAACCTGGTGAAGATAAATATGATCATAACCATTGGCCTGCAACGACTGAATAGCTTTGAGATATATATCCGGGTCCGGCCCCATGATCGAATCTTCAGGGATCTCAGGCTCGCCCATTAATTCGACCGCGTCTTCAAAATGTTTGGGGGTGGGCAGGTCCACGTGCAGGCGTCCGGATAGGGCAGAAACAGGCCACCACTTCTGCATCGTCCGTTTGGCCGCCTCCACCGAACTTGCCCAACACACCTTGATCTGCCCGAAGCAGGGTTTTCCTGAGCCGCCATTATCCTTAAATGTATTTACGATCTCATCTCCGGGTGTGGTGCTGATCAAACCATCACAGATCTGACCAGCCAGAGTGGCCGTTTCAGGGCCGGAGGCAGCCAGGTATATGGGAGGCAGCTGAGCGGGGAGGGTGTAGATGCGGGCATCATGGACTGTGAAATAGGTGCCGTAAAAGGAGAATTCCTCGCCCTTCCAAAGTTCCCGAATAATGTGGATCGCTTCGATCAACATTTCGCGGCGGATTTCATACCCAGGCCAGGGATATCCGAAAATGTGCTCGTTCAAATATTCGCCGGTGCCCAGCCCCAGAAAAAAACGACCCGGCATCATATCCGCTACTGTGGCTGCAGCTTGTGCTGCCAGTGCAGGATGAAAACGCATAATGGGGCAGGTAACGGCTGTACCTACTCCTACGCGCTCGGTGGCCTGGGCAATGCCCCCCAGCACGCTCCATACGAATGAACTCTCTCCCTGCTGGCTGACCCAGGGATGGAAATGATCGGAGACCACAATAAAATTAAAGCCCGAATGCTCGGCTGCTTGGGCGTAAGAAATTAACTTGTTTGGCTTTTGTTCTTCACTAGATAAAAAGTATCCAAGCTCCATAAAATTTGTCTCCTTGACCTTTCAGAATTAATCCGGGTGATTAAGTGGCTCGAGCTGGCGAGAGGCTCGCCAGCTCGAACATTAACTGGTCTAATATCATCCCTCGTCGTACTAGGAGCGACGGCGAGATGGTGAATATGACCAGGAATATCCCAAACGAGAATTTGCAATCCTGATTATGAGTGCGGCAATGCCACAAAGACCCAGTAGTGAGGCAACTAGTGCCATACTTAGTAAAGTTTGATCAAATAACATTGTGAGCCTCCAGGGTGATGGGTGTATGTGCATAACTATATCTCATTGCAAATAAAATTCAATTCGTGATATGCCTGCAAATGGATAGGAGATACC
>JANLWZ010000374.1:0-4734 GCA_031364865.1 Elusimicrobiota bacterium | reverse complement strand
GCAGCATGGGCGAGGCCTTCGCGATTTTTGATGTAGTACTTGTAGTCAGACGTGCCGCGCTTGGTGAACTCGCCATAGCGCTCGTAATCGATGATTGGCTCAGACCCTGTGTCATAGAGCTGAAAAACTTCGGCGGGCCGCCCCTGGCGAGCATCGCCTATGGCGGGAAGGCGCTGCACGGCTCCTATTAAGGAAGCCAGGAAAATCACAGTCCACATAATGCGATTGTGCAAGATTGAAGAATGCCTATCTATAGACCATCTGGCTATTCGTGATGGACTGAAAGTCCCTGCCCTTTTCTGGGTCGACCCGGACTCTTACATCTTCAAAGCGCCGGCGGTTATGCCGGCCACTATGTAGCGCTGCATGAGGAAATAAAGCGTGAGGATAGGGATGATGGAGATGGCAATACCCGCCATGAGGAGCGGATATTCTGTGATGTGGGAACCCTGAAACACCATAAGACCCCTTTGAAGCGGCATGAGCGACCTGTCGGAGAGGACCAGCATCGCCAGAAGATATTCGTTCCAGACCGCCAGCGCGTTAAAAACAGCCAGGACGGCCACCGCGGGCTTGGCGAGCGGCAAAGCCACATGCAGGTAGACCTGGAACTTGTTACAGCCGTCGATGCGCGCGGCATCTTCCAAATCCTGAGGCAGTTTGTCGAAAAAGGTCTTTAAAAGGAATACGCCGAGCGCGAGTCCGCCATTAATTTGCGGAAGGATGTAGCCCAGACGCGTGTCCACAAGATTCAGCTTCACGAGAAGCACGTAGAGCGCGATAAACGAGCCAGGAATAGGGATCATCATCGTGGAGATGATCAGGATGAAAAAGAAGTTTCTCCCCGGGAATTGCAGGCGCGAAAACGCATAGGCCGCCATCGAAGCGATGATGATGACGCCAAAAACGACGGCCGTCGTATAGAGAATGCTGTTGAAAAAGTACTGGCCGAAGTTGCCGCGTGTCCAGGCTTCGTAGTAATTGGACCAGCGCGGGTTGGAAACGATGAGACTCATGTCGGAGAATACCGTGCTTTGCGTCTTCAGGCTTGAGGAAATCATCCAGATCAGCGGAAAAAGACAGCCGGCGGCCACCGAGAAGCAGAAGACCTGCGCCACGCCGTGGCGCATCCAATGCGTAAGCTTGTATTTCAACACATGAAGCTGGAACTTTTCGGAAGGCCGATCCGGCGCTGAGAGCACCTCGGTCGTCATGAACTAAATCTCGAGGACCATTTGGAGAGTTTCATCTGCACCATCGAAACGGCGAGGAGAATGATCCCGAACAAAATCCCGAGCGAGCAAGCATAGCCAAAGCGGGAGGACCCCACCATGGCCGCAAGAATTCTTGTGATCGGGACTTCAGTGTGGTAACCGGGGCCGCCGTTCGTTGTCGATACGATGATGTCGAAAATCTGCATCGTGCCGAGAATGGTGAGGATCGAGACGAGAAAGAATACTGGCAGCATGAGCGGCACCGTGATCTTCGAAAAAATGGTCCATTCCCCCGCACCATCCACCTTGGCTGCTTCGTTGAGTTCACGGGGAATCGCCTGTAGACCGGCAAGAAGGATGACAAAACCCCAGCCAAAACCTTTCCACATGTGGATGACCGCCACCGCATACAGAGCAGTGTCCGGATCCGCGAGCCAGGCGCGTGCCCACTTACCCAGTCCCACCCCTTGCAGGGCATGATTAAGCAGTCCATGAGAGCCATCAAAGATCCAGTTCCAGACGAGGCCTACGACGATGCCCGACAGGACGGGCGGCAGGTAAAACACCACGCGATAAAAGTTTTTCCCGCGGATTTCGCGATCGACGATCATGGCCAGAATGAGTGCCAGCAGGTTTTGAAGCGTAAGCGCGAGGAGCGTGACGACGCCGGCGTTTCGAAGGGAAGTCCACCAAGCGGTGTCATGAAACATGGCGGTGCTGAAATTCCCCATCCCGACAAAACTCATGGTCGGGGCAATTCCATCCCATTCAAAGACGCTCAGTTGAAAGACTTTAAAAAAGGGGATCAGCGAGAAAACGGAGAACAGAAGTATAGCGGGTATGACAAAAAGGTACGACGTGAAGATATCTCGGTAACGATTCCAGTTCATTAACGGGATTTTTTATTTCGAGAAAGGTAATCCTGTTTTTGTCTCTGGACTTCTGTGGCGACCTGCAGAGGCGTTCTTTCACCGATGAGGATAGACTGTATGCCTTTATCGAAAGCTTCCACCACTGTGGGGATTTCGGCTACTGGCCACTGCGAAGGATGCGTCGTCATATCCATCTGGGAGCCGAAGGACGACAGCTGCGCGGGCAGCTGACCGACGCTGGTCTTGTTGGCGGGGAGATTCATGGTTTCCTTGGACAGCTCCGCCTGAGGTCCAGCGCCACTCAACCACTTCAAGAAATCGATCACTTCTTTCTGCCGGGTGGACCTGGCGTTCACCATAAAGGAAGAACCTGCGCCGCCCCAGATACGCATCGGATAATTCGTGGAGGCCGCCGGCGGCAGCATCGCCGCATAATTCAAATTGGGGTTCATGCCGCGATAGACGTTGACGCACCAGGAGCCGTTAAAGGCAAAAGCGGCTTTGCCGTTGGCAAACGTCTGCTCCGCCGATTTGTTGATCATCGTGACCATGCCGGGCACTAAAAGCTCTTCTTTGCGCAGCTCTTCAAAAAGACTCAGGACCTTGACCCAGTCCGGATCCGTGTAGGACACTTTGCCGCGATACGTATCCAGGACTTTTTTCTCGCCCATGATGTTAAAAGCGTAGTTATTGGCGAAGCAATCGATCATCCAGGTCTCGCCCCATCCACTCACCAGGCCGGGGATACCGGCGGCTTTAAGCTTATGCCAGGCGTCCATCCATTCCTGCCAGGTGCGCGGTGCACGATCTGGATTCAGCCCCGCCTGCTTAAAGAGGTCTTTGTTGTAGAGCATCTGGATGTTCGTCACATCGATGGGCACACCGTAAATGCCTGGATTGACTTCATATTGATTGCCCGCTTCAAAAGTGTTGTTGGCTAAAGCTTTTTGGAAAAATGTTTTATACCAGGCACGACTGTTTTCCTGCATGGCGGGCTGTATGTTCAAAATATGTCCTGATTTGATGAAGCTGGCGAGGTCGCGAGTTTCCCCTAAAACGCCGAAGATATCCGGCAGGGTGTTCGTTTGCGCGGCAGCGCGCACGCGTGAAGAATAGGCGTCCGAAGGGGCGTAGAGTTCAAGACGAACCGAGACACCAGACTGTTTTTTGTATTCTGCGGCAAGCTTCTGGAGGGCATCATCGCGGTCAGTCAGCCAATGCCAGATCACTAAATCATTGTTTGTTGATGATTTTTTCCCGCATCCCGTGGAAACCAGGACCAGGAAGCTGCTGAGCAGAAACAACCAACGATGAGAGCGAAAACGCATAGGAAAATCGGGCTGGATTATACTTGATGCATTACTTCGCATTCCACATTTCTTTTAACCGGTGGTAGGAAGGACGTAGAACGCGCGAAAAATGACCCTTATTCCCGGTCCCGAGCGACACAACGCCAAACCATTCTTCATAACTCCAGCCGTCCAGGAACGGGCCGCCGAACTGCGGGACAATATCCTGATTTTGCGGCTGCAGACTTTTGTAAATCGCGGCTTTGCTGGCGTACCAATCGGCTCGTTCCTTCTGTACTTTCGCCGGCAGATCGCTGTTAGCCTTCCACCATTCATCAATAAATTCAAAAAGGACGCCGCCCAGCGCATTTCCCACACCGCGGCCTGCCCTATGCGCTTCCAGATCTTCCCAGTTGTTGGCGAGATACATCGCCTGATAGGCATCGGCTTCTTTCTGCGTGTAGCCTTCCGCGTAGGCGGGCGCGCCGTACTCGCTTATAAAGGTAGGTTTATCCAGCTGCTCGCGAACATCCTGGAAAAAGCTGCGGCCGAAGCCCTGTTCGCCCCGGTAAACGTTAGCGCCAAAGACGTCCACGTTCGGCGCTTTGGCCTTAAAAATATCGAGGAAAAGCACGTCGCCGTTGGCAATGGCGACAGGCCGTGTCGGGTCCAGCTCATGGATCAGCTGTGCCGCGCGATCGACTAAAGCGTAAAAAGCTTCAGGCTCTTTTTGGGAATTGTTGCCGACGCCATAGACGTTTTCATTGCCGAGCACCCACATGAGGATGTACGGCTCATCTTTGTAGTCTTCGACCATCTTTCGGACGCCATCCAGCATGCGCTTCTGCTGATCAGGATTCCGGTAATCCGTCCCTTCGGCCCATGTGGCTCCGGAATCCACCGCATAACCGCCCACCACGTCACCACACAGCACATGGAAGCCGTATTCTTTATAGAGCTTCCTGAAAAGCTCTTTGTCATAGAGGTGGTGATAAGCCCGGAGCGTGTTGACCCCCATGTCCTTCAAGAGTGCGGCGTCGCCCAGGACACTCTCATCCCCATCGCGTTCGCCATTACCGTTTTTGTCGATGAACGATTCAAAGAATCCGTCATGGATACCGTTCTTGTTGGTGTCCAGGAGCTGCCAATCCCGCGAAACGTTCCATGTCCCATGATCCGGTGACATCCCTGGCGGCGTCACGGAGTAAGTGATGGCTTTCATGACGAAAGGTTTCCCATCAACAAAGAGCTGCCAGTGATGGTTTTTGTATTTCTTAAGCTGTACGTGGGGACCGCCAATGGTTTGGACGACATCGGCTTCTTGGAGCACCTGCCGATCAGCAAAAGGCCGTTTAGAAG
>JANLWZ010000359.1:0-1833 GCA_031364865.1 Elusimicrobiota bacterium | reverse complement strand
ATCAGCACAAGCCCGCGACTTTCGCGAAGCGCCGTTTCAATGGAGTCGGCCAAGCGTTCTCGCACATCGGCGCCCATCATGAGACGATCCACCACCAGATCGATCTTCTGCTTTTTATAGCGATCGAGAGAAATCTTGTCTTCCAGCGAAACGATGTCGCCATTCACGCGCACACGCGCAAAGCCCGACTGGCGCAGGCGATTAAAAAGTTCCTGATAGGTACCTGTTCTGCCCTGAATCAGCGGTGCCAGCACCTGAAGCTTCGTCCCTTCAGGCAATTTCAGTACTTCATCGATGATCTGTTGAGCGGATTGTGCCTGAATAAGTCGTCCGCACTTCGGGCAGTGCGGCTTGCCTACACGGGCAAATAAGAGCCTTAAGTAGTCATAGATCTCAGTGACCGTACCCACCGTAGATCGCGGATTATGAGACGGTGCACGCTGTTCAATCGCGATGGCAGGTGAGAGTCCTTCGATCAGGTCGACATCGGGCTTTTCCATGAGCTCCAGGAACTGCCGCGCGTACGCGGAAAGACTTTCTACGTAGCGGCGCTGGCCTTCCGCATAAATGGTATCGAAGGCAAGGGAGGATTTGCCTGATCCTGAGAGCCCGGTGATCACCACCAGCTTATCCCTCGGGATCTTGAGCGTCAGATTCTTGAGATTATGCTGTCTTGCGCCACGGATGACGATCTCGTCCTGCTGCATCAGTTTGGGCGGATGGAAAGCAACGGCGGGATCGGTTCACGAATCAGCATAGTGTCTGGAACGTTCGTCCCGGGAATGAGTTCCGGATGGTCGAGATTGAAATGCAATCCGCGACTTTCCTTCCGCATCATCGCCGAGCGGACCACAAGCTCCGCCACGGTCGCGATGTTGCGCAGTTCAATTAAATCCTGCGTGATCTTGAAATCCCAGTAATATTCCTGAATTTCCTGCTGCAATAGCTGAATGCGGCGCCAGGCACGCTCCAGTCGCTTATTGGTACGCACGATGCCCACATAATTCCACATCAGTTGACGAATTTCATCCCAGTTCTGTGTGATGACGACCTGCTCATCGGGATTTTTCGCAGCGCCGGGATTCCAGGAGGACACCTTGACTAAGCGGCGATCTTCGAACGGCACCTCGGCCATCGATCGCAATTTTTCTGCAGCGCGCTGCGCGAAAACGAGCCCTTCCAAGAGCGAATTGGACGCGAGCCGATTGGCCCCATGAAGTCCTGTACAGGACACCTCGCCGATCGCCCACAAGCCCGACAGCGACGTTTGCCCAAAGGCATCGGTTTGGACACCACCGCAGAAATAATGCGCCGCGGGGACCA
The DNA here is from genome assembly GCA_031364865.1 of Elusimicrobiota bacterium. Classification (GTDB taxonomy): domain Bacteria; phylum Elusimicrobiota; class Elusimicrobia; order 2-01-FULL-59-12; family 2-01-FULL-59-12; genus JANLWZ01. Next base: position 510 of record JANLWZ010000359.1, on the reverse strand, counting down.
CGGGAATCATGTCCTGGGTGATATCGATGCCGTAGCGCAGACATTGCTTATAAATGCTTGGGAAATGCTGCCGAACAAAGGTTTCACCCTTGTGCCGGATATCGAGATACACGTAGGCCGCGCCGCTTTTCTTAAGCTCACTGTCGATAGCGCGTGCCACAATGTCACGCGGCGCAAGTTCTTTGTCCGGATGATATTTTTCCATGAACGTTTCGCCCGTCTGCAGCTTTAAAATTCCCCCTTCCCCTCGAAGCGCTTCCGAGATCAGGAAGGACTTCGCTTCCGGATGATAAAGACAAGTCGGATGAAACTGAACAAACTCCATGTTGGCCATTCGGGCGCCGGCGCGATACGCCATGGCCATGCCGTCACCGGTGGCAACATCAGGATTAGAGGTGTAGAGATAGACTTTTCCGGCGCCCCCGGTGGCAAGAAGCGTCGCACGCCTCGCGAGAAATGTTTTGACCTGCCCTTTTCGAACATCGAGCACATACGCCCCCAGGCAGCGGG
>JANLWZ010000305.1:0-4403 GCA_031364865.1 Elusimicrobiota bacterium | reverse complement strand
CGGGTATGACGCTGGATGTTCAGGCTCCAAGCATCCCAACAAATCCCACACTCTCTGGCGCCACGCTTACTTCACTCTTTGCGTCCTGGTCGCCATCGACGGATAACATCGGGGTAGCAGGCTATCGTTATCAGCTAGCGCGGGTATCCGATTTTTCGACACTAGTACCCGGTTATGAAGATTTCAACGCCGGACTTACCACCAGCACAACACTTTCAAGTCTCACCTCTGACACTACGTATTTCTTCCGTGTGCGCGCTTATGATGCGAGAGGCAACATTTCCACGTTCAGCGCGGTAGCCCAGGAAGTGACCTTGACGCCAGACCTCACCCCGCCCACGGTCCCGACCAATGTCACCGTGACCACCCGTACTGTGAATTCACTCACGGTCACATGGACGGCTTCAACCGATAATGTGGCGGTGATCAGGTATTCCGTGAGTTATTCACAAGATCCCAATTTTGCGTCTTACGCGAGTATGCCCGTTGGCAATGTCACTACCGCTACCTTGTCATCTCTGGCTGCCGCCACAACTTACTATGTGCGAATTCACGCAGGCGATGCCGCCGGCAACATTTCAGCCTATAGCTCAATCGCTTCGGGTATGACGCTGGATACGCTGCCGCCTTCCGTTCCGGGCAATCTCGCGTTTTCGAACGCGACGGAGGGCAATCTGAAGCTCACGTGGAGTTCTTCGGTTGATAATGTGGGCGTCACTGGATACCGCCTGGACGTGTCGACCAGCAGCACCTTCCAATCCTTCTTACCTGCGTTTAACGACGACGATCGGGGGTTGAGCACCGAGCTCGAAATTCTTGGTTTAACGGCAGGAACGACCTACTACGCACGCGTTCGTGCTCATGACGCGGCAGGTAATGTTTCCGTGAACAGTTTGGTCGCCCAGGGCGTAACGCTTCCCGAACCGGACGTCGAAGCTCCCAGTATCCCGGTCGCCGTCACGGTGTCGAGCGCGACCCTGTCCACTCTGACAGTCACCTGGAATGCATCGACCGACAACTCCGGTGTCACCGGCTACCTCGTCAGCCTGGCGGCAAACCCTGATTTCCTCGATGAAGACCTCGTGTCTACGGAGCAGACGACTCTCTTGTTCACCGACCTCCCTTCGTATACGACGTTCTATGTACGTGTTCGAGCCGTCGACTCCTATAACAATATTTCGGCGTACAGCCTCACGGCATCGGGAATGACTCTGGATGGCACGGCGCCTTCGATGCCGGAGCTCGTCTACCTTCTAAATCCGACGGGCGATTCGCTGCTCTTGACGTGGACTGCTTCTACGGACAATGCAGGCGTTGCAGGATACAGCATCGACCTTTCGATGAGTATTTTGTTTGACTCCTATGTTCCCGGCTATGAAAATCTGAACGTGGGCAATTCTCTAAGCCTACTGCTCACAAACCTGACCCCTGCTGCCACCTATTTCGCCCGAGTGCGCGCCTACGACGCTAGCGGCAATACCTCCGGCTACAGCACAGCGGCTCAGAAAATGACGCTGGATACTGTGGCGCCATCGATCCCGGCGAACGTAACGCTTCTGGGAGCTGCTCAAAATTCACTCCTTGCCTCCTGGACGGCTTCTACGGATAACGTTGGCGTGACAGGCTATGACGTAAGTCTGTCGCTCACGTCCAACTTTGCTTCATCGACCACGTGGAACGCTGGACTCCAGACGAGCTTAACGCTCACCGGGCTCTCCGCCAACACCATTTACTATGCGCGTGTTCAAGCGGCTGACGCTGCCGGTAATCGTTCCGCTTTCAGCCTCACGGCTTCCACCAAGACGTTGCCAATTCCTGACACAACGCATCCGGGCGTCGTCATGGCTGCTCCCATTCCAGGTGCCGTTCTTACAGGCGCAGTCACTATTTCGGGTACGGCCAGTGACGCAAGCGGTGTTACGAGCGTCTCGATCTGGCGGGATGGTGTTTTCGTGGCCACAGCGACGGGGACGACCTCGTGGACTTACTCCCTCAATACGCTGACGGTTTCGAATGGTCCGCATACCTTGATGGCTCGTGCCACCGATCCTGCTGGAAATAGTGGCAGCGTTTCCGTCGACGTGACAGTATCGAACCCAACGACGGCGGTCTATAATTCTGCTCTCAGAGCGCCTCAGTGTTCCGGTTTGGTCACCCATTGTGACTCGGGCACCTTGCTGAACGGTCGCGGCGGTTTCGAAACGAACAGCTCCAACACCCTCTTGAATTCCTGCTCCGATGGCACCAACGGAAACTATCACGTCGAGGAATCGATTGATCGCATCCGCGTCTATGCCGTGAATGGCGGACTGCTCAGCTCCGGAGTGACCACGCGCATCGAAGTCACGGTGTGGGCCGCCTCAAACTACAACTCAGACTCTTTAGATTTGTATTACACCTCGAACGCCAATAGCCCGAGCTGGACTTTCATCGGCACCCTGAAACCAACGGGCTCTGGCGTTAGGACTTTGGCGGCCAACTATACGATGCCGGGTGGATCTACCCTCCAGGCCGTGCGCGCCAATTTCCGCAGAAATGGCTCGCCCAGCTCGTGCTCTCCGGGCGGCCGGGATGATCACGACGACTTGATCTTGGCGGTGAGCACTTCTTCGGTGCAAGGCACCGGTGCGGCTTTCTCAGAGTCGCAGCAGGATGGCGTCAATGGAGTCATAGGAGATCTGGGCATTGCTTCTTCGGAGCCTTCGATTGACGTATTCGGCGCAGGGTCGCTCGACGACACCGCTCGGGTTTATCCGAATCCCTGGCGCGCCGACCGCCATGGCAGCCAGGATGTGACGTTTGATCAACTGACGCCGAATTGCACCATCAAAATCTTCACCATCTCAGGCCAGTGGGTCCAGACACTTTCTGCACCCTCGGGATCTACCACGTGGGACCGCCGCAACAGCGCGGGCGACAGGGCAGCCTCCGGCATCTACTTCTACCTCATCACCAACCCTCAAGGCGAAAAGGCCCGGGGCCAGTTCGCACTCATCCAGTAGTTCCCTGGACCCAGGAAAATACTGATCCTTCCGTCCCGAATTGTTAGTCTTAGGCCTCATGGCCTGATTTCCGGCAATCCCTTACAATTTGTCCATGAAAAAACGGACAAAAATCGTGGTTTTGGCGAGTGGGTTGCTGCTTTGGGCTACGTCAGTCCATGCCGCGGAATTGAGCGCCAAAGTCTCTCCCATCAGCGCCCAGTCTCATGCCGCGATCGACACCCCCTTTGTACGCGTGGAAAGGTACATCCCGGAAGCCACGTGGCTGGCCCGCGTCGGAGAGCTTAATCCGGAGGTCTCCCAAGATTTAAACCTTGTTCCCGTTTCCGTCATTACCGTCACCCGCCTTTATGAAGATCAGGACATTCGCTTCCTGGACGAAGTGATGGAATTTGCGCAAAAAAGCGCGGCAGAGATCGGCGCCAACCTGGTGTATGTCGACAAGGAACTGAGATGGGGCGGAGAACTGCATGGCATCCAATTTGTCGCTTACCGCGTGGAGTATAAGGAACGGCTGATCCCTCCTGAACTCTTCGTGGCTCTGCCGGAAGTTTCGGTGGGTGTGACTTTTTTTGAAGAGCAGGTTCGCGCCTGGGAAGATCGACATTTTGGCCGCGTCGCCGTCGCCTTCGGCCCTCACGAAAACTACCGCAAGTCCGTCATGCAATTAGGCAAGCTGCATGCCGGCGCGCCCGTCCGCGTGGTACTCCGCGACGGCTCCTCGATGCGCGGTGTGGTCTCCGGGCTCGATGAAGAGAACAATTTCTGGATCCATCCCAAAGGTCTGGCCGGCCTATTCCGCGATCACGCCGTCCCCGCCATCGACATCCGCTCCGTAGCACTGCTGCACAGTTAGCTTCCGACCCACGGCCCTAACACTTTAACCATTTACAAGCATCGATAGGCTTTGTTACATATCGACATGCGAATTCTCGTGGTTGAAGACGAGCCCAAACTCGCCGCATTTGTTAAGAAGGGTCTGTCCCAGGAAGGGTTTTCTGTGGACGTTGTGGGCACAGGCAAGGACGCACTCTACCGTGCGGCGGAAGGCTGCTTCGACCTTATCTTACTGGATCTGAACCTGCCCGACACCGACGGGCTATCCGTCCTGAAGACGCTGCGCAAGGAAGGGGACGGCACCCCTGTTCTGATCCTTACCGCACGCGACAGCGTTAAAGACAAAGTCCGCGGCCTCGAATCCGGTTCCAACGATTACCTCACCAAACCGTTTGCCTTCCAAGAGCTGGTGGCGCGCGTCCGGGTGCTGCTCCGGCCGCCGCGCACAACGGAGGACCGCCTGGTGGTGCGCGATCTGACCCTCGACCTCTCGACACGCAAGGCTGAGCGCGGCGGCAAGTCAATCCCCTTGACCAATAAGGAATTCGTGCTGCTGGAGCTGCT
>JANLWZ010000291.1:0-1636 GCA_031364865.1 Elusimicrobiota bacterium | reverse complement strand
CAAAAAAGCACGAGTACTGGCTGTCCTGGATGATCTGGCAACTTTGCTTCTCCTCGTTCCCCTTCAAATACTGGTGTCCGGATGGAAAACCGTTCTGCTCCTCCATATTTTCATCACCCTTGGACTCGTGTATGCAGGTATGCGCTGGGCCAACACCTGCCGCTGGCCGGTCAGGAAACCGTGGCTGGTGCTCTATAGTGTCGCCCTCATCGTAATTTCGAAGTTATTGGAAAGCTGGACGACGATCCACGTCGAAATGCTTTTGCCTGCTTTTGTAATGGGCTGCATCCTGCGTCATCGCTCTATGGAAACACCGGAGGATCCCCGCTCCGTCACTGAGGGAGATGATCCGCAGTCCGCTCTGGATCAAAGCATCAAGGGCTTGTTCCTATTCCTCGTGGGCGCCGCTTTACCGAAAATTCCTCTCGCCGACGTGCCATGGATGTCCGTCGCCTTGCACGTCTTGGCGTTGACTCTTCTTGGGAATCTGGGGAAATGTATTCCCCTCTTTTTCTACAGAAATGAAGCATCCCTCCGCTCGCGCGCAGCGCTTAGCGTGGCCATGTTTCCGCGCGGCGAAGTGGGAGCAGGCGTGCTTTTTCTTGCCCTGGGTTCCGGAATAGGCGGTCTGCCTGTTTTAGTGGGCAGCTTAAGTCTGGCTTTGAATTTGTGCCTGACCGGAGTTTTCATTGCGATCGTGAGGCGTTTACTGAAATGAAAATTGCGACCTTCAACGCGAACTCAATCCGGATGCGCACGGAACATATCTTGTCCTGGCTGGCTCAACATAAGCCGGACGTCCTTTGCGTGCAGGAAACGAAAGTGCAGGACCACCAATTCCCTGTTGAAGCGTTTCAAGAGTCCGGTTATCGCGTAGCGTTTAAAGGGATGAAGTCTTACAACGGGGTGGCTATTTTCAGCTTGGAGAAACCCAACGAAATCCGATATGGCTTAGGGGATGCTCCTGACCATGATGAACCCAGACTCGCCTGCGCGCGCTTTGATGACTTTACGGTAGTGAACACTTATATTCCGCAGGGCTATCTTATTGAGTCACCGAAGTACGCTTACAAACTGGAATGGTTCAGACGGCTGAAGAACTTCTTCACTACGAATTTCAAGCCCCATGAACCCGTCCTCTGGTGCGGCGACATGAATGTCGCCCCACGCGACATCGACGTTCATCATCCCGAAGCGCACCTCGATCACGTCTGCTTTCATGAACATGCGAAGAAAGCCTACGCGGACACTTTGGCATGGGGTTTTGAAGATGTCTTTCTGAAACTCCATCCCGGAAAACAGCAGTTCACGTTCTGGGATTACCGGTTCCGCTCAAGCGGTAAATCTGCCCTGGAAGCAAATCTTGGCTGGCGCATTGACCACATTTTGGCCACCAAACCACTTGCCGACCGCTGCACCCACATCGAAGCGGATATCGCCCCCCGCCAAGCCCCAAAATCCTCGGATCACACGTTCCTTTGGGCAGAATTCGCCCTTTAAACACTCAAGAGTCCTAGGCGTTTTGCCCGAGAGACCCATGCAAAAACAGGTCTATTTAGAAACCAATTCGTAACATTGCTTAGTTAGACTTTCTGCACCCGCGTACCCATATAGTCACGCGGGTACGATCATGCCT
>JANLWZ010000257.1:0-3049 GCA_031364865.1 Elusimicrobiota bacterium | reverse complement strand
CGAAATCCATGCCGAAGAGCGTGCTCGACATGCTCAACCAGTCCATCAATATTCTGAGCCAACGGGTGGCGAAAGAAGAGCTGAATCTCGCGCGCGTGGTCATTCGTCCGAAGGTGGGTGAAATCGGCCAGATGGACTTGAGCAAGTCCGATGAAAGCATTGATGCCGGGATGCTCGCCGGGAGGCTCGCCGTGCCGCAGATCAAACGTCTTATTCTGGAAAAGCGATTTTCAAAAATGCTCAAAGGAAAAGCGTCATGAGACTCCACAGACTCTTCATCGTTTTGATTCTTCCGCTCTTGTGCAGACCTCTTCTGCTCGCCGACAAAACAGCGGATCAGCAAAAGATCGATACCTTGTCCACGCAGATCGATTCCGCTTCGGAGCGGGGGGATTACACGAATGTTCAACAGCTGAGGCTGGAACTGGCGACATGGGCCACAGGCGCCGGTTTTGAGGAGATCGCGGCCAGGCAGTATGAGCTCTTGCTGGCCGCCCGACCACGCAAAACGGAGCGTGTGAAATGGTCTGTTCAATTAGGCCACCTGCGAATGACGCTGAAAGATTATTCTCGCGCCATTCAGGCTTATGACGACGCGCTGCATGATGACCCAAAAGATTGGCACGCCAATCTTGCGCGCGCTCGCGCGTTTACGGCAGCGGATCTGCATTCGCGGGCCATCGAAGCCTACTCGCGATGCATCAAGCTGCGACCGGACGATGCTGTTCCTTATGAAGAAATCGCCGGGGTGTATGAGAAGCGTGGATTTTTAAACAAGGCCATCAGTTTTTATGAGCAGGCACTCACGCGCAATCCGAAACCCCAGCTTTATCTGAACATAGCGGATTGCTACGCGCATCAGAAAAATACGACCAAGGCGATCTTCACGTTATCGCACGCGAAAGAAAGACTCCCGCGCGCGGACTACGACGTGCGTCTGGGGGAGATCTATCAAAGCCTTGGCGATCCCGCGCGCGCGGTACAGGCCTGGGAAGATGCACTGAAAACAGATCCTCAACGGCAGGACGTGCGATTGCGTCTGGTGATGCTTTACGATCAGCTCGGACGCAGAGCCGACACCGATCGCGTGTTCCAGGAGCTGACGGCAAAATATCCAGGATCGCCGCTGGTCCATTACCTGAAAGCCCTGAAGCATTTTGAACGTGGTGAAAAGGCGGCTGCCCAGCAGGAGGCGCTGCGCGTTCAGGAACTGGCCCCCACGGCATGGGTCGCGCATTTTAACGAACTCTTACTTGAAGAAATGAAGAAACGCTCATGAAAAATACATCCTCACTTCCGCCGACACTTTCTTACCGGGGGAACCAGCTCTATATGGAAGAGGCGTCGCTCGAACGCTTGATGGCGGATGTCGGTACGCCTGCTTACGTTTACAGCAAGGCTCGCATCCTGGACAATTATCAACGCTTCGACTCTGCGTTTCAGGCGGTGGGTCACCTGGTGCTTTATGCGATGAAAGCCAACTCCAGCGCTGCCATCCTGGCATTGCTCGCGAAGTCAGGAGCAGGTGCTGACATCGTTTCTCTTGGAGAGTTGCTCAGGGCCAGGCGCGCGGGTATTCCGGCCCATAAAATAGTCTTTTCCGGCGTCGGTAAACGTCCTGACGAAATCCGCGCCGGTCTGGAAGCCGGCATCCTCCTGTTCAACGTTGAGTCGGCAGAAGAACTGCAGATGATCCATCAAATTGCTTCGGCACTGCGTAAAGCGGCGCCGATCGCCATACGGGTGAATCCGGATGTCGATGCTTCGACCCATGACCACATCACGACGGGGAAAAAAGAAAACAAGTTTGGTGTGCCGATCGCGAAGGCCATCGCGCTCTTTCGAGAAGCCGCCAAACTGCCGCGCATCAACCTTTTGGGGATTCACGCGCATGTAGGCTCACAAATCACGAGCACCCGCCCGTACGTCGCCACACTGCACAAAGTCCTGGGGCTTGTGGATCAGCTGGAGCGCGAAGGTATTACCCTTCGCTTTGTCGATCTGGGCGGTGGGCTTGGCATCCGCTACAAGGATGAGAAACCGCCGACACCAAAGCAGCTGGCCGATGAGCTGACGCCGACACTGCGTGGGCGCGACATTCAGCTTTTGCTGGAGCCAGGCCGGTTCATGATCGGCGACGCCGGCATGCTGCTCACGCGTGTGCTTTACCGCAAGGAGGCGGGTTCTAAACACTTTATTATTGTCGATGCAGCCATGAACGATCTGGCGCGTCCCGCGTTGTATGACGCGTACCACGGCATCTACCCTCTGTCTGACAAAAAAGGCAAAAAAGTGACGGCTGATATTGTGGGCCCTGTGTGTGAGTCTGGTGATTATCTCGCGCGCAACCGCAGCCTACGGCTTCTGGAGCAAGGCGAAGGGCTTGTGGTGGCGACCGCGGGCGCCTACGGCTTTGCCATGGGCTCTCAATACAACTCGCGCCCGCGTCCGCCCGAAGTGCTGGTACAGGGCAGCAAATGGACAGTGATCCGTGACCGCGAATCGATGGATGATCTCATTCGGGGCGAGCACATCCCTGAAAATTTATGAAGAAGATTGAATTCTGGAAAATGTCCGGATCGGGCAATGACTTTGTGGTCATTGATAACCGCCGACGCCTCATCCGCCAGGATTATGGATCCTGGGCGAAGCGCCTGTGCCACCGTCAGTTTGGTATTGGGGCGGATGGTCTGCTCTTGCTCGAGAAGGATTCTAAGACGGACTTCCGGATGATCTATTTCAACGCCGATGGCTCGCGCGCGGACATGTGCGGTAACGGCGCGCGCTGCATGGCGTATTTCGCGCACGCGCAGCATGTGGTTCCCGAACTCTTTCGGTTTCAAACCGATGCTTATACGGTCGGCGCAAAAATAGAGGGACACCATGTGCGCGTGTCGTTGGCGGATGCTCGCGATTTTAAGCCCAGGGTCAAGGTGAAAGTAGGCGCCAAGGTGTATCAGCCTGCCTTTCTCAATACGGGCGTGCCGCATGCGGTGCTGTTCGTTCGAAATGCGGAGAAGGTATTGGTCAGCGGCCTCGGCAGGTCGCT
>JANLWZ010000232.1:0-10003 GCA_031364865.1 Elusimicrobiota bacterium | reverse complement strand
ACCGGGCGAGGCGATCGACGCCGCGCTTCGTGCGGCAGAAGATGAGTACGGAGTTCATGGTCGTATTGCGAAGAATCGAAAGCAGGAGGTCGCTCTTCTGTTCCGGCATCACCGGATAGAGCATTTGGGTGACGGTATCTGCAGTCGCACCGCGCGCCGCAATCGCGATAGACTTTGGATCTTTGAGAGCGAGATGCGAGAGACGGCTGATTTCTGATGCCAAGGTCGCCGAAAAAAGCATCGTCTGCCGTTCTTTCGGCACGTAAGAAAGAATTTTGTGAAGGGCGGGAGCAAAGCCCATGTCAAGCATGCGGTCGGCTTCATCTAAAACAAGCGTGTGCACGCGGCTCAGGGTCACCGTGCGGCGTTCAATATGGTCAAGAAGGCGGCCAGGTGTCGCAATGACGAAAGAGGCGCCCGCGCGCAGTGCCTGGAGCTGCATGTGAAAGCTTTCGCCGCCCACCAGAAGCGCTGATTTAAAGGTGGTGAAGCGACCGACTTCCTTCACCACCGTCGCGACTTGTGCGGCCAGCTCGCGCGTGGGCAGTAAAACGAGGCCCGTCACGCCTGGCATGGGTTTTTCCAGCATGCGGTGCAGCGTGGGCAGCACAAAAGCGAGCGTTTTACCCGTTCCCGTCTGAGCTGAGACGAGGACATCCCGTCCTTGAATGACCAGAGGGATTGCTTCCTGTTGAACCGGGGTGGCTTCATGGAAGTTCAAAGCCGCAATGGCCTTCATGAGTTCGGGTCGCAAACCAAAATTAGCGAATGACATAGCGACTATATTAGCATAGGGAGGTGCGAACGCCCGAAGAGATCGTGAGCGAAGCCCGTCGGCTTTTCAATGCCGGGAAGTTTTGGCATGTGCATGAAGAGCTGGAAATTTTATGGAAAGAGCGTCAGGGAAAAGAGAAAGAGCTGCTGCAGGGACTCATCCTGATCGCGGCGTCGCTGGTGCATGCGGGCAATCAAAAGTGGGACGTCGTCTGGCCGATGATGGAGCGCGCACTCGCCAAACTAGATGGGCAGCCCGACTCGTATTTGAGTTGGGATGTTGCAGGATTTCGGAATCACTTTCACCATGTTCTGGACCAAAAAAAGATCGAAATACCGACGGTGTAGTAACTTTTGTGCTGGACACCACTGGCGCAGGAGTATAATGGGGTTGCCGTGAAGTGGATTTCCACCTTATCAGATGCGGCCAGCCTCCCCCAGGCACTTGAAGACGTTGCCTCTGCCGCAGAGCATTCCCTCAAAGGTCAGAACCCGGATCTTTGTCTTGTTTTTATTTCCAATCACTTTCAGTCCGGTTATGAAACCGTTATCCCCTTTTTAAAAGCCCGTCTCGGACCGCGCGTGATCCTGGGTTGTTCGGGCGGCGGTGTGGTCGGCACGGGCCGCGAACTTGAGAACTGCCCGGCGCTCGCGCTCACCTGCGCTGTCCTGCCGGATGTCACATTGACTCCTTTCCGTGTCGCCGACAGTTCGCTCCCCGGTCTTGATGCGAGCCCGCGCGAATGGCATCACTTGGTCGGCGCCTCTCCGACAGACAATCCGCATTTCATCGTGCTGGCCGATCCTTATTCCATTCGCATCGACAATCTTTTGATGGGCCTCGACTACGCCTATCCCAAAGCGACCAAAGTCGGCGGCCTCGCTTCCGGCGGCAAGCAACCGGGAGACAATGCGCTCTATCTGAATTCGGTCTGCTACCGTTCCGGTGGGATCGGCGTCGCGCTCTCCGGCAACATCGCGCTAGACGCGCTCGTGTCGCAAGGCTGCCGGCCGATCGGCAAAGCGATGCGCGTGACGAAGTCCGACCGCAATTTCCTCTACGAACTGGACGGCAAATCTCCGCTGCACATTCTTCGAGATCTTTACCTGACCCTCGGCGCCCGTGATCAAAACCTTCTACAGCATGCTCTCTTTTTAGGTCTCGTGATGGACCCCATGAAGTCTCATTTTACGCAGGGCGATTTCCTCATCCGCAACATTGTGGGCATGGACACCGAAAAAGGCATCCTTGCCATCGGCGCTCATCTCCGGCAGGGACAGCTCGTCCAGTTCCATCTGCGGGACTCGCTCACTTCCGATGAGGACCTGAAACAGGTTCTCGCAACGTATGCAACACGCTCGACGCATGAGCAGGTCGCCGGCGCGCTGCTCTTCTCATGCCTGGGCAGAGGCGAATTCCTGTACGGTCATGCCAGCCATGACACGCAGATGTTTCAGCAGCAATTGGGTCAGATCCCGGTCAGCGGCTTTTTCTGCAACGGCGAAGTAGGCCCTGTAGGCGGAAATACCTATCTCCATGGCTATACCAGCTGCTTTGCCCTATTCCGGCCTTTGTACGTAACGGCGCCCGCCGTCAGCTCATCAGAAACGCAGTCCTTTCGCACCATTTCTCACCCCCAGCAGTTCCAAAGCTAGCTCCGAATCAGTTTTAGTTGATTTTTCAATCTATCCAAGGTAAGCTCAGAACGGTCTTGAAAATCTATGGCTAAAAACGATAAACATTTACGCGAAGCGAAAATCTTCTCTCTGGCTCAGGTGGTCGACCGCTGTATCGTGGTGGTCGAAGAGGTGGGGGGGCCGCGCCTTGTGCCCATCTGGATCGGGATTTTTGAAGGTGGAGCGATCGCGTCAGAACTCACGGGGCAGGAGCCGCCGAGGCCGATGACCCATGACCTCTTCAGCACGATGCTCAAAGCCGCGCATGCTAACGTGGAGAAAATCGTCATCACTGATTTGCGGGAAAATACTTATTTCGCTGAGATCCACTTGCGGACGAATGGCGCTACCAGCGTTATCGACTCCCGCCCCAGCGACGCTCTCGCCCTGGCGGTTCGGGCGAAGTGCCCTATGTACGTTTCTGAGAACGTTTTCCAGAAGTGCCCGGAGCTGCTCAAGCCCATTTCCGAAGACGAGGTCAAATCCTTCAAAGAAGAGCTCAAAAACATGAAGCCCGAAGACTTCTTCAAGGACCTCAAACGCGACAAAGGCTCCGGTCCCAAAGACAGCCCCCAGTAGCACCCATCTCCGCCTGGGCCTATCAGGCCATCTTTTTAGTCCTTCGCTTCATTTCACCGCGCCTGAAAGCCCTCTAAAATTAAGCCATCTCTGTGCGCGTACTCCGTATCCTGCATCGTTTTACGGTTTTGGTTCTGCTTCCAGCACTCGTTGTCGACCCTGTGCTGGCAGAAGAACTATTCCTACAAGAAGCTCTCCAGTCACCAATAGCCTCGGCAACGTTTACGGGTGAGCCGCTCCTCGGGCATGCCTCATGGGATGGGCGCGAGAGTCCTTCGGTCATTCATAGGTACTACCGGGCGGAAGACAGCGTCATTGCCGAACATCCCGTTTTAGGAAAACTCCATTTTATGGAACGATGGAAAGTATCGTTGACCCTTGAGCAGAAACGGGCCTATGCGGAGGAGCTTGCTCGTTTGCAAGCTGAGGAAACGATGGCTTCTTCAGTCGACGAATTGAAGCTGCGATCAGAATACTTGCGAGCTTTCTTATCTCGTTTTTCGCCCGACGACGAGTACATTTTAATAGCACCCAATGGAGAAATCACCGGCTACGCCAAGGCCTTGCAGCCTGTGCTGACCAACGTCATTGAGTTGGACAAGTTTGTGACACGACACAACGACCCCACCGGCCGTGGCTACTTTATTTTCGGGACCTTGATCTATCGATGGAGCCAAAAAGGCAGTAAGAGGCTTTCTTTTCACAGCCTAGTGACTGCCGTCGGTTTTTACCACCGCCAATTGAAGGGACGCGTGGATTATCGGACGGAAAATCTCAAGAAATTCGTCGTCGATCTAGACAGTTATCAACGGCTGACAGAGAAACAACTTGCCGCTCAGGAACTACAACTCAGGCACCTTTTCAATCTCGAGGATGCCGTCCGTCAAAAGCTCCAGAGGCTTCCGGCTGGAGAGTATGGGCTTTACAACTTAAGCACTAGAAAACTAGACGTTCATCGCCACGAGAATGGCACCTGGACTCCGTCCGAGCGAGAGCTGGTGAATTGGCTTTTATTCACCGTCAATGGAAATTTGCGAAATGCGCACAGAGGACGTCCCTTGATCACTTCGCCGGCGACTCCCAATATTCACTTCGTCGTGCCCGCTTACATACAGGCGCGTCCGCTAGCGACTCGGGCGGCATCCGTATGGGGCAGTATTCTGCTGGATGTCTTCGCCGGAGGAAAAGAGCTGCACCGATGGTTGGAGGAGCCCATAGCGCGCAGCCTTTTCCAGATCTATCCAGATTTGGAGAAATTCATACGGGCACATGATCTGAAAAAAATCGAAGAGCTTATTGTTGCGACGATCGCCCCTGAGCAGGAAACCAGAGCATACTTTACTGCTGAATTTGTCAGCACGTTGCTTGGATTGCGTAATCTTCGCTTTTTGAATGAACACCTGGCCCGGGTACACATTCGACAGGAAGTGCAAAAACTTGTTCTCTCCACTGTCTTGGAACATCAGCTTGCGATTTTTCCCGACTTAGCATTTCCCGGTTTACTGAGCGCTGCCGAACTCCAGTATCTCGCAGGCGAGATGATGTTCTGGACGTTCGAGATGCGCGAATGGATGCTCCGTACGTATCAAAGAACAGAACTTTCTGCTGAAGCGCTTCATCTCGAGTGGAATAAGATTGAAGCCGGCCTGATCCAGAAGCACAGCGAATATAATTTGGATGTCTTTCGACGTGCCCGCAGCCACCTGGGCAAGCCTTATTTAACGATTCTGGGATCAGATTCGTCCTCCTCTGCCGCTCTCTTGGCTAGAGCCGCCTGAAAAACCCCCAATCCGACTGAATAAATTCTCGCGTATTGCATCTAAGGGATGAGGGCGATTGCCCCGAGGGGCACTCACCTCATATCAACCTTAGGAGGCAGCACATGCAAAAAAGAACAGGATGGATGACGATACTCATGATGGCGGGACTTGCGTCCATGAGTTTTGCACAGGAATTGCCCGCAGCACGCGGCGCATCAGGGCGCGGTACTTACGGCTTTGTGGCCACGCTGGATCATCGCGTGGGGCTCTCACCGGAGCAGAAGGATGCCGTGAAAGGACTTCTGGCGGAGCAGCGTGAAAAATCGCAGTCTCTCCGGCAGAACACGGATCAGAAAATCCGCGGCCTGCTGAATGCCGATCAACAGAAGAAGTTTGATGAGATGCTGGCGCAGCAGAAAGCCCGCCGCGCGGCTAAAAAGTAATCCCTGAAGGAAGGCGGCTCCCCTCACCCAGCCTGCCGGTGCCCTCTCCCCTGGGGAGAGGGACGGCGAAGCCCGGGTGAGGGGAAGCCTTCCTTTTTGTAGAATCCCCCCACAGTATGGCCGAACTTTTTGATCTCACCATCGTTGGAGGCGGCCCCACCGGGCTCTTCGCTTCCTTTTATGCCGGCTTCCGCGCCATGAAAGTCAAAATCATTGACAGCCTGGACGAGCTGGGCGGACAGGTGACAGCGCTTTATCCTGAAAAGGACATTTTTGACGTGGCGGGCTTTCCCCGAGTGTCCGGAAAAAGCCTTGTGAAAGGGCTGGTGGAGCAGGCCCTGCAGAACAAACCCGCGGTGTGCCTCGCTGAAAAAGTGGAAAAGATGAGTGTCCTGCCGGACAAAACGTATAAGCTCACAACGCAAAAAGGCTCTCATCTCAGCAAAGCGGTCCTGATCACGATTGGCATCGGCGCCTTCAAGCCGAAACGCATCCCTGCGCCAGGTGCGGAGGCGTTTGAAGGCAAGGGGCTTTCCTATTTTGTACCGGATGTGTCGAAGTACAACAAAAAGCGCGTTGTGATTGTGGGCGGCGGCGACTCCGCTGTCGACTGGGCGCTCAATCTTTATCCGCGGGCGGCCTCCGTTCACCTGGTCCATCGCCGAGACGGTTTCCGCGCGCACGAAGAAAGTCTGAAGCAGTTGAAAGTTTCGCCGGTGAAACTCAAGCTCTTTTGTGAAGTGAAGTCTGTGTCCGGTCGCAACCATATCGAATCCGTGGTGTTGGTAAACAGCAAGACCCAGGCGGAAGAAACGATTCCCACCGATGAGATCCTCGCCTGTTTAGGTTTTGATGCCAGCGTAGGTCCGCTGGCCGAGTGGGGACTCAAACTTCATGGCAACGATATTCCCGTGACGACAAAAATGGAAACGAATCTTGCGGGTGTCTACGCTGCAGGCGATGTGGCGCACTATCCCGGCAAAGTAAAGTTGATCGCCTGTGGGTTTGGAGAGGCTGCCGTTGCTGTCAATAACGCGGCGGCTTATATTAATCCCCAGGCGAGCGTCTTTCCTGGTCACTCCAGCAGCAAGTCCTGATAATTTGTTAAGCCCCGAATCGCTTGCTCAGGTCCTGCGGGGAAAAATCCCTTCAGGTGCAAAGCTGCTTATAGCGGTCTCGGGTGGTCCGGACTCTATAGCCCTCCTTCACCTTCTCAGAACTCTCCCCTATCGACTCGTGGTAGGACATATTGATCATTCTTTAAGGAAGAATTCTATGCAGGATGCACGCTTCGTCACTTTGCTTTGTCGGAAGTGGGACATTTCCTGCCATGTGAAAAGGTTGAGCGTAAAGTCTTATGCCCGAAGGCATAAATTAGGTATTGAGGAAGCCGCAAGAACCGTCCGTTACAGTGCATTAGCGGACATCGCTCGTCATACGGGTTGCAGAGCGATTGTGACGGCCCATCACGCCGATGACCAATCCGAGACTGTCTTGATGAATTTTCTGCGCGGCGCGGGGGGGGCGGGACTTTCCGGTATCCCGCCGGCAAGGCCGCTCGCTGCCAAAGGAAGTCTCCTGCTTCTCCGTCCGTTGTTGGGATTCAGACGCAGAGAGATCATGGCTTACGTCCAAGAGCATGCGCTGCACTTCAGGAACGACCCAACCAATTCCTCGCGTGATTTCATGCGGAACCGAATTCGGCTGGAAGTGTTTCCCTATTTGAGTAAGTTGTTCCCTGGCGTGCAGGAGAGGCTGGCTCAAAGCTCGGATCTTTTCAGGCAGGAAGAGGATTTTTGGGTTGCAGAAGTAGCGCGTGTTTTAAGCAAAACGGTGCGAAAGACTGGGCCAGGCTTCACGGTTGTCTTGCCTCAGCTATTTGGTTATCATAAGGCCCTCGTTCGACGGATTTTGCGTCGTCTGTTGCCCGGGTCGACTTTCCAGGATATCGAACATGTTTTGCGCTTGGCACAATCCAGGCATGCGACAGGTCCACTGGAACTGTCCGGGGTCTGGCTGGTTTCTCGATCAGGTAAGAATCTCGCAGTACGCAAGAGGAAGCGATGAATAATAAAAATTGGCGTGGCGTTGCAGTCTGGCTCGTGCTCTTCGGCGGGTTATTTTTGCTGTTTCAAACCAGCCGGCAGTCGGGGACAGACAAAGAAATCAGTTATTCCGAATTTAAGCGGCGCCTGCAGGAAGGTCAGGTCACCAACGTCGTCATCCGACCGGACGTGATCCGCGGCAAATTCCAGGGCAGCGATAAAACGGAGAATTTCCGTACCGTCCCTCTCAACGATCCAAAGCTCGTGGAAGAACTCGCCGCCAGGAATATCGACTACAAGGGCGAATCCGACCGCAGCTGGTTCGGCGCCATCATCATGAATTTCGGCCCGGCCCTGGTTTTTCTCTTTTTCTGGTTCCTGATGATCCGCCAGATGCAGGGCGGTGGCAAACAGGCCATGGCTTTCGGCCGCAGCAAAGCCAAACTTCAATCCACCAAAAAATCCAAGATCACGTTTGCCGATGTCGCAGGCTGCGATGAAGCGAAAGAAGAGCTCCGTGAGATCATCGAATTCCTGAAAGATCCTGCGAAGTTCCAGAAGCTCGGCGGAAAAATCCCCAAGGGCGTCCTCCTCTATGGCGCGCCAGGCACTGGAAAGACGCTCCTCGCGAAAGCCGTTGCAGGCGAAGCGGGCGTTCCTTTCTTCTCCTCTTCCGGTAGCGAGTTTGTCGAAATGTTCGTCGGCGTCGGCGCCAGCCGCGTGCGCGATCTTTTTGATCAGGGCCGCAAAAATGCGCCGTGCCTCCTCTTTGTGGACGAAATTGACGCCGTGGGCCGTCATCGTTTTGCCGGTATCGGTGGCGGTCATGATGAACGCGAACAGACGCTGAACCAGCTCCTCGTGGAAATGGACGGCTTCGACACGAAAGAAGGCGTTATCCTGATAGCCGCGACCAATCGCCCGGACGTTCTGGATCCTGCGCTGCTTCGCCCAGGCCGCTTCGATCGCCATGTGACTGTTCCTTCTCCCGACCTCCGCGGCCGCGAAGAAATTCTGCGTGTGCATGCCAAAATCGTGAAGCTTGGTCCTGAGGTTGATTTTAAAGTCATTGCCCGGCGCACCCCAGGATTTGTCGGGGCGGATCTCGCGAACCTGGTGAACGAAGCCGCGCTCCTCGCCGCACGGCGCAACAAGCCCTATGTCGAACTCCCCGAGCTTGAAGAAGCGATCGAACGCGTTATCGCGGGACCGGAGCGCAAAACGCGCATGATCACGGAGCGCGAAAAGAAGATCGTGGCGTATCACGAGTCGGGACATGCGCTGGTGGCGAAGCTCACGCCAGGCACAGACCCCGTCCATAAGATTTCCATCATCCCGCGCGGTCCTGCTCTCGGGTATACGCTGCAGCTACCCACGGAAGACCGCTACCTCACAAGCCGTACGGAGCTCAAGCATCGTCTCTACGTTCTTCTGGGCGGCCGGGCGGCCGAAGAACTCATCTTTAAGGAAATTACCACGGGTGCGTGCGATGATTTGGCCAAGTCCACAGAGCTTGCACAGAGGATGGTCACTGAATTCGGCATGTCCGATAAGCTTGGGCCTATGACTTTCCGCAAAAAGGAAGAAGAAGTATTTTTGGGACGCGACATCGGCCGCGATCGCACTTTCTCGAACCATACGGCGGAGCAGATCGACGGCGAGGTCAAACAGTTGATTACGGACGCTATGTCCTATGTGCGCAAGATCCTGGCGGATAACCGCGGGATACTCGAACGGATGGCAGTACGACTCATGGAAAAGGAGATTCTTGATAGTGAAGAAGTCGATGCCCTTCTCCGTGATGGCGGCGGCGCCGTCGCAACGGCCTGAAGTCTCTCTCCTCTTTCGCCCGAAGCTTGCCTGGGTCATGGGGGTCCTCAATGCCACCCCGGACTCTTTCTACACGAAGTCCCGCGCTCTCCGCATAAGATCCGCCGTTCAACTCGCCGGCCGCATGATTGCCGAAGGCGCCGATGTTATTGATATTGGTGGCGAATCGACTAAGCCAGGATCTGCCAGCGTCCCGTTGAAAGAAGAAGAGTCCCGCGTTCTACCAGTCCTCCGAGCGCTGCGCGCCAAATGGCCCAAAGCGCTTCTATCGATCGACACACAAAAATCCTCTCTCGCCAAAGCGGCGCTTCTGCTGGGCGCTGATCTCATCAATGACATCTCCGCGCTGCGGCATGACCCGGACATGGCCGACGTGGTCGCTGAAGCGAAACGACCTGTCGTTCTCATGCACATGCAGGGCACGCCGCGGGACATGCAGGAGCGTCCGCAGTACAAGAATGTTGTGGACGAAGTGAAGAAGTTCTTCGAAGAGCGCATAAAGTTTGCCGTCCGGCGCGGAATTAAAGAGAAAAATATTATTTTGGATCCCGGGATCGGTTTTGGAAAGACTCTCGTGCATAACCTTCAGCTGCTGAAGCATACGGCGAAGTTTGCCGCTCTCGGCAGGCCCATCCTGATCGGCGTGTCACGAAAATATTTTATCGGCCGTTTGCTGGGCGGTGACGCATCGCCGCTTCCCGTCGAAGATCGTTTGGAAGGATCACTCGCTGCAGGCCTCTGGGCGGTGAAAGCAGGGGCGAACGGGCTTCGCGTGCATGATGTTCATGAAACCCGTATGGCGCTGAAACTCTGGGAAGGACTGGCGAGCGCATGAACATGCTGTTCTTCACCACCTACGTCCTGCCTGTCATCGACATCCTGTTGATCGCTTTCG
>JANLWZ010000212.1:0-5071 GCA_031364865.1 Elusimicrobiota bacterium | reverse complement strand
TCTCGTGACGGCGCTCGAGCCTATCCTGCGTGCCTGCGGGGGCACCTGGATCGCGCAGGCTTACGGATCGGCGGACCAGGAAGTGGTAGATCAGAACGATCGCATTCAAGTACCTCCTGAGCGTCCTGCCTATACGCTGCGCCGAGTCTGGGTCTCACCGGAAGATGAAAAAGGTTTTTATTACGGTTTTTCTAATGAAGGGCTATGGCCGTTATGCCATGTCGCTTACACGCGTCCGGTCTTCCGCCCCGAAGACTGGGAAGCCTATAAACGCGTGAATGCTCAATTTGCGGATGTTCTCCTGTCTGAAATGGAAAACACCACTGAGCCTTGTGTGTTTGTTCAGGACTATCATTTTGCGCTGCTGCCCAAGATGATCAAGGAAAAACGCCCGGATGCGCGCGTGGCACTTTTCTGGCATATCCCCTGGCCCAATCCGGAATCGTTCGGCATCTGTCCTTGGCGCAAGGATCTTCTGCTCGGCATGCTGGGCGCTGACCTGTTGGGCTTTCACATCCAATACCATTGCAATCATTTTCTCGATACTGTGGATCAGGTGCTGGAGACACGCATCGACTGGGAACGATTCACGGTGAACCGGCAGAATCACACCACCGTGGTCAAACCTTTTCCAATCAGTGTGGCGGTGACAAGCCGCGGCACACCCGTGAACAAAATAGAGTTCCGCAACAAAGCCGCACTCTTAAAACGATTAGGCATACGAGCGCGCTTTCTGGGCGTCGGCGTAGACCGCCTTGACTACACGAAAGGCATCTTAGAGCGTTTCAAATCGATTGAACGCCTCCTCGAAACAACGCCTTCCTTAATAGGGGCTTTTACCTTTGTGGAGCTTGGCGCGCCCAGCCGATCTTCCATCGCGACGTATGACGATTTGATCAAGAAAATAGAGCAGGAAGCCCACAACATCAACGAACGTTTTCAGACCTTTGAGTGGAGACCGATTGTATTCCTTAAAGACAGCCACAGCCACGAGGACATAGAACCCTACTACAAGGCAGCGGACGTCTGCATGGTGACCTCCCTTCACGACGGCATGAATCTGGTCGCCAAAGAGTTTGTGGCCGCCCGCGACGATGAAGATGGTGTCCTGATCCTGAGCCGCTTTACCGGCGCCTCCCGTGAGCTGCGCGATGCGCTCATCATCAATCCTTACGACATCAATCAAACCGCTGACGCGATTCGCGTGGCCCTGGAAATGACCGATGAAGAAAGACAGGTACGTATGCACCGCATGCGCGAGAACGTCCTGAATAACAACGTTTACCGTTGGGGCGCCAATATCCTGCGTGAGCTATCGCAGATCCGCACGAAGGTGCCGGCGGAGGTCTCGCGCACATGAAAGATGCGCTGCGGCATTGGGAGGAAGTGCGTGGCAAACTCCGTTCCAAGAAGAGCGTGTTATGGTTTTTTGACCTGGATGGAACGCTGGCTCCCATTGAACGACGTCCGGAATTGATCCAGGTCTCTGCCTCCGTGCGGCAGCATCTCAGCGCGATGGCCCGACGCTATCCCAAGCGCGTTGGTGTGCTTTCCGGCCGCTCCGTGGATGACGCGCGCCGTAACGTTCACGTGAGAGGCTTGTTCTACAGCGGCACGCACGGTCTGGAGATCCGCGGGCACGGACTGCATCGCGATCATCCCGCCGCGGGCACGTGGAAAAAGAAACTGCAGATTTTTGCAAAACTCTGGGAGCCGTATCTCCAACTGGTACCGGGGATGTGGCTCGAAAAGAAAGTGTATGCACGCTGTCTCCACTATCGAGAGACCGACCAGCAGTACGCCGCTCCGCTGGAACGCATGCTTCAAAATTTTAAATCGGCGGCAAGAAAAGAAGGCTTTCGCGTACTGGAAGGACTTAAAAGCGTCGAGGTCCTGCCCAAGGTACGCTGGGATAAAGGTGAGGCGGCGAGATGGCTCATGCAGAAGACAGGAGCAAGGAAAATGTTCTTTATCGGAGATGACACGACCGATGAAGCTGTCTTCAAAGGGCTGGGACCCGCACACGTGACTATCCGAGTCGGAAAGAGTGACGCATCCAGGGCAGGCTACTACATCACCAATCAGAAAGCCGTGACGCCCTTGTTAGAAAGGTTGGCAGAGTTATGAATGATGATCCCAAGGCAGCACATCCGTTCCGCTTCTCTACACAAATGAGTCTGATCGAGGCGACAGGCCTGAGTGCCAAAGACCTGCCAAGCCTGCTGACGCATTTGAAAACGATCCCGCCTTCGGTGCTTTATTACCACACGCACGCATTCCTCAAGCAGCACCAATTCCTGTCTCCCGAGCCGCCGAATGATTTTGCGTACTGGGTCACGAACGTGCTTCAGGAAGACCGGCTGGGGGAGCAGTTAGCGGCCATCGACACCGTCCGCTTTCCATCGCTTCATGCGCTGCGCGAGGCCCTGGTATCGAGCATTGAGAAGTATCTCGCGAAAGGCCGCGCGACCCGTGTGGCTCCGGACGGAGAAGAGCTTTATTTCATGAAAGCCCGCAGCTTCGTCATGGCCACGACGTATTCCGCCAGCACGCTGAGAGAGTTCACGGAGATCATTTCCAAGATCAGCTTCAACTCCCTCTATCACCATATGTTTGAAGCGCGCCTGCGCTTGGAAAAGGGAGCGAACGACTTCTCGCTGTGGCTTGAGACGGAGCTTCGGGAAAAGACTCTGGCTCAGGCGATCGCGCGTCTGGACCCCTACACGCAGACGCTGAATACGCTCAGGAATCGTATCGGGATGCTTTGCAAAGCACGACTACAGGAAGGAGTTTCTTATGCTGCTCGATGAATACGCGCCGATCATAGGTCAGTCCAATATCGATGAGCTTCGGCTCCTGGCAGGAAAACTTAAAGGTCGAGTGATTAAGAACATCAACTCCACGTCAGTCGGCGGTGGCGTCGCGGAGATTTTAAACCGCATGATCCCGATGTTCAAAGAAATGGGCATCGACGCCCGCTGGGACGTTATTCGCGGCGGCGATCAGTTCTATGCCGTGACGAAGAAGATCCACAATACGCTGCACGGTGCGCCCGGGGATTTCACCAAGAGCGATGAGCAGGTGTACTGGGATACTACGGAAACAAACTTAAAGAGCATGAATCTGGACGCGGATGTGCTGTTTGTCCATGATCCACAACCCGCAGGGCTCATCAAACACAAAGGAAAGAAGGGCAAACATTGGTTCTGGCGCTGTCATATCGATGTCTCCACGCCAAACAAAGCCGTCTGGAACTTTCTGAAGCCGATGATCGATCAATATGACGCCAGCGTCTTTTCCGCGCCGAGCTTTGCGCAGCAGCTGCCGATCCCGCAGTTCCTGATCGCGCCCTCGATTGACCCCTTAAGCGATAAAAACAAAGACCTATCGCAGGAGTTTATTGATCAGGTCCTGGAACGCTTCAGTATTTCCAAGGACAAGCCGCTGATCACGCAGGTCTCGCGTTTTGATTATTTAAAAGACCCTGTCGGTGTTATCGAAGCCTACCGGCTCGTCAAACCGTATGTGGATTGTCAGCTGCTCCTCGTGGGCGGCTCCGCGGCCGATGATCCCGAAGGCGCCCAGGTCCTCGCCGAAGTCAAAGAGAAGGCCGCGGATGATCCCGACATTCATATTCTGGAACTGCCTCCGACCAGCCATCTCGAGATCAATGCTCTCCAGCGCGCGAGCACGGTCATCATTCAGAAATCTTTGAAAGAAGGTTTCGGTCTCACGGTGTCGGAAGCGCTGTGGAAAGGGAAACCTGTGATCGCGGGCGCGGTCGGCGGGATTCCGCTGCAGATCACGCATAAGCATTCGGGCATCCTGACGCTGTCCGTCGAAGGCACGGCCTACTGGCTCAAGCAATTACTGCAGTCGCCGGAGTACGCCAAGAAGCTGGGGGAGAATGGTCGCGAGCAAGTTCGCGATAATTTTCTGCTGACGCGGCATATGCGCGAGTACATGCTGCTGTTCTTATCCATGGAGCAGGCCAACAAGGACGTTGTCTATATCTGAGTTGGTATAATCCGTGCCTCGTGGATTTTACCCCCCATACTTCTCAAGAGCGCACCGAAATGCTGGAGGCCATTGGCGTAAAGAGCTTCCAGGAGCTCGTCGCCAATCTTCCGCTTTCTCAGAAAGAACTGCAGGTCCCTTCCGGTTTATCGGAAGGCGAAGTGGTCAGGCTCGCTCTTGAGCTGGGCTCTAAAAATCAGGCGCCTCCGAGACTTACTTCCTATATAGGTGCTGGCGCCTACGACCATTTTTCTCCAGCGGCCGTGTCGGCTCTTATGAGCCGCGGCGAGTTCCTCACGTCTTACACCCCATATCAGCCGGAAGTCAGCCAGGGAACGCTCCAGACCCTTTACGAATTTCAAAGCATGATCTGCGAGATCATGGCGATGGACGTCACCAACGCCGGCATGTATGAGGGTGCCTCGGCCTTAGCAGAGGCCGTGCTCCTGGCGCTGCGCGAAACCGGCCGCAAGAAAGTCCTTATTCCCCAGAGCCTGCACCCGGATTACAAAGCGGTACTCTCCACCTATACGCTGGAATCGGGGACGCAGTTGATCGAGATTCCCCAGAAGAATGGCCAGCTCGATCTCGCTTTTGCGGCGAAGCATCTCACGCAGGAGATTGCCGCTGTCGTTGTTCAAAATCCCAATTTCTTTGGGATTGTGGAGTCGGTGACCGAGATCGCGCCGCTCGCTCAAGCCGCCGGCGCACTGTTCATCGCCTGCGTGAATCCCATCTCCTTGGGCTTGCTCACGCCTCCGGGCGATTACGGCGCCGATATCGCTGTGGCCGAAGGCCAGTCCCTTGGCATTGCGCAAGGCTACGGTGGTCCTTACCTCGGACTCTTTGCCTGTAAAAATAAATGGCTGCGCAAGATGCCGGGCCGTCTCGTCGGCCAGACGGTTGACGTGGACGGGAAGCGCGCTTTTGTCCTGACGCTTCAAGCGCGCGAGCAGCACATCCGCCGTGAAAAAGCGACGTCCAACGTCTGTACCACGACCGCACTCATCGGCTCCTGCGCCACGTTCTATATGTCACTCCTCGGCAAGCGCGG
>JANLWZ010000205.1:0-4501 GCA_031364865.1 Elusimicrobiota bacterium | reverse complement strand
GCAAAGTTGCCGTTTGGCGCAAGGCCAACGCGCACACCTGTTTGAGGAACCAACGTCCCATCGGGCTGAAACAAATAAGTGCAATTGAAAGGTGCCGTCAACGCAGCTGTCGTGGTTGTTGAACCGGCATTCAAATTGACGCGACCACAAGCACCCGATGGCGTTGCAATGCTGATCAGGCCACCGATCGAAATCGTGGTTGATCGAAAATCACGCAAGAAAACGCGGTCAGGAACGCCGTCTGACGAATCGGTTGCATCAGAATCAACGACAAGAAAGCCCTGCGGCAATGACTGTTCAGGACGGCTTGATCCAAAAACAGGATTTTGCCGCGAGTATTCCACATTGAGTGAAACATTCCCCCGACCTTCAGCAAAATTCAGACCACCAAGTGCGCTCAGTTGGTAAGAGCCTGAATCGCCGTAGGTGCTGACGCCGCCGCGACCACGAAGCTCAAGTCCTTCAAAATTTTCTTTCAGGATGAAGTTGACCACACCGGCAATGGCATCGGACCCATAAACTGCTGAGCTGCCACCCGTAACGATATCGACACGATCGATCAAATCGGTCGGGAATGTATTAATGTCAGGCGAAACACCGTTCACGAGAATATCGCTTGCGACATGGCGGCGACCAGGTTGCCCAGAATTCCAATGATAAAGACCACGATCATGAGTTCGACGACCGTAAATCCCGCATTCTTGCGTGGTCCGCTAAGAATTCGAAATAAACTTTTCAATTTCATCCTCTTTCTTTTCTTCTTCGGTAGGCTCCGGGGTCTTGTGCGGGATTGCCTTCCATTTGATGCGCTCCGTCGTCATGAGGGTGAGCAGCTGACTCACAAGAATGTCCTCTGTGACGGCTCCGTAGTCCTGGTCCACACGCGAAATCATGGCATCGATCAGCTCCAGATCGAGCGGCGAAGCGCGCACCGTGAGCGCATTGTCTTCCGTCAACGTCAGCTGCGACGACAGGGACGAATCGCGCATGGCATGATCTAACGCCGCTTTCACAAGATGAACGCGGACGGTCTTGAAGGTATAGGTTTTTGTTCGCCGACGAACGCCTTTCACCTTTTTCTCGGACATCGCGGGCTGACTCACGGGAGGGAGCTGCAGGCTGACAGACTTGGCCGACAGCGGCAGTCCGTGTACGCCGAAATGGATCCAGGACCAAATCAAGCCTGCACAGAGTGCGATCAAAAACAGCGCCTGGCCCCACGTTTGAATGGCGCCGCGTGTGTGCGCCGTAATCCAGCCAAGAACGCCAAAAGAAGGCATGAGCGCGGCAAGCTCAGCGATCCGAGGCATTTTCCGATTGGTCGCAAACGCCTTCAGCCAGCGCATGCGTCCTTCTTCGGGGGATATGACCTGGGGTACCTGGTAGGGCTCCATACCCTCAGGAGCGGCCGCGTCGCCTTCCGCCCAGGTCATGAGCATCAGGCCTTCTTTGTACAAGACCTCATCCAGGGTAGGGGCATCGGGCGCCTCGCGGCGACCCATCATCCATTCGCCCTTCAGCGTCATGCAGGTGAATTCGAAGACGGGCACGAATCAGCCGTACTTGTAGTTGACACCAAAGCCACCGCGTGGTGGGTGCCATTCGATGTTGTAGTAGGGGCAGAGCATGCGGGCAGCGCCGCATTCGATGCAGTTTTCGTAGGCAACGATAATTTTCTTTTTGTCTTGATCCCAGGTATAGACGCCGGCCGGGCATCCCGTGATGCAGGGCTTGTTCGGACACTTGAGGCAGACATTGGGGTCCATGATCTTGATATGTGTTTGATGATCATTCTTGTACGAAAGAAGACCAAGCTTTGCTTCGAGCGACATCGGTTTCTGTTCTTCAGCCATAAATTTACCCTATCGCCTTTCTTAAGCTCATGAAGTCTTTGATCATCCGGAAGAAACCGCGCTCTTTGCGGAAGCGACGGATAATACGCCTCTGGTGATCGCGCTTCGGTGAGCCGTCCACCAGAAAATATTCGTGCGCCGCTTCGCACGCGAGCCGGGGGTAGACCGTCATGATCTCACGGTTTTCGCGGACTTTGTCTTCAATATCTTTGTGATCTTCCATGTCCATGAGGACGAAAGACTCGTCGAGCTTTTTGCGGTACATCGAAAGGGTTCGGGCCGAGTAATCGCCCTTCTTCTTGGCTTCGATCACGGTTTCCGCCGCCAGCTTGCCGGCGGCCATCGCGAGGTTCGAACCTTCGCGGTGCGTCGGATTGATCATCTGCGCGGCATCGCCCGCGAGCAGCATGCCGTCGACGTAGAGCGGCGGCATGACGTTGTAGCCGCCTTCAGGGATCAGGTGCGCCGAATATTCGAGCGGCGTCGAGCCTTGAATATAACGCCGGACCAGCGGATGCCGTTTCAGTTCTTCGAGAAGTTCGTAGGGTTTGATATTGGTGCGCTGGAAATCATCGAGCGCGCAGCCGATGCCGAGCGAGATCGATTCTTTGTTGGTGTACATGAAAGCGTAGCCGAGCATGCCTTTGGTGATGTCACCCAGCATTTCGGTCGTGGAGCCCTGATCCCCTTCTAAGCAAAATCTGTCTTCAATCTTTTCACGCGGCAGGCCCAGAACTTCTTTTACACCGAGCGCCACCTCATTGGGCTTCCATTCGCGCTGAATGCCCGCCTTTTGCGCCAAAAGAGAGTTCACGCCGTCACAGGCGATCACGACATCCCCGTACAGCTCGTCGCCTTCGGTGGATTTGACGCCAACCACTGCGCCGTCTTTTTTGATGACGTCGGAGATCGTCACGCCGGTGAGCAGGCTCACGCCCGCCTCTTCGGCTTTCTTCGCGTACCAGCGGTCAAATTGGGTGCGGATGATGGTGTAGCAGTTGGCGGGGACAGTGTTGTATTCGTCGGATTTGTAGCCGATCTGAATACCCGCTTTCTCGGTCATGATGAAAACGCGCTCTTCGATGATCGCACGTTCCAAGGGACAGTCCTTGGCGAAGTCGGGGATAACATCCTGGAGCATCTTGGAATAGAGGACTGCGCCCTGGACGTTTTTAGCGCCGGCGTATTCGCCGCGCTCCAGCAGCGCAACAGTCAGGCCCGCTCGTGCGGCAATGATCGCGGCAGAAACGCCGGCAGGACCGGCTCCTACGACAATACAATCAAACTTTTCATCGGCCATACGTGATCCCTATGGGAATATCAAGAGTACCCCTGGATTACAAGGGATTTTAGCCTGGGTTAGCGAACGTCGTAGAGCTCGCGATAGCGATCCGGATGCTTCGCCTTGAAGTCCACAAGGAGTTTTTTGCGATGTTCTCCCCACTTCGCGGCGGCAGCGCCCGTTTTTCGTTTTTCGGAGTCGTAGGTCAGGAACGCCCAAATCAGTTTGCCTTCGGCCGGGCTGATGTTGCAGCCGGGCTTGGCCATCATCTTTTTCACGTAGCGTTCCCAGATTCCTGGGCCTGCGGCAGACTTTCCTTCGATCTGCCAGACCAGTTTGTTCTGGAACATCTCGGGATTGGACGCTTTCCACTGCGCAATCTTCGACTGGTGGCCTTCCTTGGCGCCGGAAGGTTCAACAAATTGAGAGTTGAGCGGCCGAGCGGCGGTATGGCAGCGCTGACATTTCATGAGGAAGACTTCTTTGTAGGTTTTCTGAAGCTCGGCGGGGTAGGACGTGACATCAATTTCCGCGGGGCCAAAATCGTTGGCGTAAGGATTCTGCAAAGCCTTCGCTTTTTCTGCTTCGTAGGCGGCATCTGCGGCCCAGACGGTAGAGGTGGCTAAAACGAAAATTCCAAAAATGATTGAGCGCTTCATGGGACTCTCCTTTTGAAGTTAAAACTCTTCCTGTTTTTCGGCGATGCTGAAGAGATAGTCCATCAAGGCTTCCATCTCGTCATGGCTTATTCTATCTTTCCACGGGGGCATGAACAACGGAGGGGTAGGACCTTTGATATTTTCTTTGGCCACGGGCTGCACACCTTTTTCGATCTTTTCACGCAGCTCTGCGCGCGTGTAGTTGCCCACCGTCTTGACGAGGACCGGCTCATAACCGTCGCCCTGATAGTTGAAATTCTTTCTGCCGCCTTTGGCGTTTAACCCGTGGCAGCCGGCACAGCCGTAGCGGTCATAGACCCACTTACCTGCCTGACGGCTCGAAGCGAAATTCATGTCCGAGAATTTCTTCTCTTTAGGCCCCGGGATGTAATAGTCGTGCGGAATTTTTTCGGCCTGCGCCGAGAGAATATAGGTGGTGAGTGCCGTAGCATCTTCTTCGCTCAGTTCTGGGCCTCGGTTGGGATAGGCCGGCGAAGGTTCCGTGAAATTCACCATACCGGAAGGCGCGATGGGCTCCGTGTTAAAATGACCTTCCGGATCGCCGGGCGTAAGCTTCCAGGGGTCCATCACGAAGTGGAGTTTGATCCAGTTGAGCAGCGTCATGTCCTCTTCCTCTAAGCCGGAGTGAGAGAAATCGATTCGTCCCAGAGGCTTGTTGGCAGTTTCTTCGGCGAGATCCACGCTCA